>JBAQYM010000035.1:0-28184 GCA_049300095.1 Syntrophobacteraceae bacterium | reverse complement strand
GGGAAGCTTCGCGCGGGCCGTGCAGCTCGCCGGGGGGCGCCGCGCGGCCCCGCTGGTCGCATTTGCCGAAACGGTTGACGTCTCGACCCAGGACCGCGCGGAGTTCAAGGAACTGCTCGACCGGGCGCTGGCAATCGACATCGACGCCGCTCCGGAACAGAGGCTGGCAAACGTTATCGCGCAGCGGCGTGCGCGGTGGCTTCTCGACCGGATGGACCGGCTGTTTCTGGAGTGAGCGAGGAGAGTCTATGGCAGGTAAGCGCAATGGCTCGCGCCGCCTCTTTTGGCGCCTGTTGACGGTGCTGGCGGTCCTGGTCTGGGCACAGGCGGCGTGGGGGGCCGGCGAGGTGACGATAAAGGCGGCCACGCTCATCCCGCAGGGGTCCGAGTGGCACAGGATCATTCAGGAGATGGGCGCCGAGTGGCAAAAGATATCCAATGGGCGGGTGGTATTCCGTCTCTACCCGGGCGGCGTGGCCGGCGATGACATGGACCTGGTGCGGAAGATGCGCCTCGGGACCATAGACGCGGGCCTGCTGACCGTTAGCGGCCTGAGCGCCATAGATCGCAGCGTGCTGTCGATGGAAATTCCGCTGGCCTACGCTGATGACAGGGAATTCGACTGTGTCCTGGAGCGGATGGCGCCCCAGCTCGAACGCCAGTTCGAGACGAAGGGGTTCATCGTCCTGGGCTGGACGGAAGGCGGGTGGGCCCGGTTTTTTACCAAGTATCCGGTGAGGACCCCCGATGACATGAAGAAACTCAAGATGTTCATCTGGGCCGGCGACGACCGGTACACCGAGCTGTGGAAAAAGGCCGGCTTCAACCCCGTGCCGCTGCCCGCGACCGAGATTTCCACCGCGCTCCAGACCGGGCTGGTCAATGCGGTCACCTCGAATACGCAGGGGGTCCTCCTCCTCCAGTGGTATAAGCAGGTCAAGTATATGACCGAATTCAAGTGGGCGATGCTGATGGGCGGGATTGTCATGTCAAAATCGGCATGGGAGAAGATCCCGGCCGAGTTTCGGCCCGCCATCAGGGAATCGGCGCTCAAAGCCTGCCGGCGTTTCCGCGAATTTTCGCGCCAGTCCGAGCCAAAAGACCTCGAAGTCCTGCGAAAACAAGGACTCGAGGTCGTCCCGGTGAGTGAGGACGTACTCGATCAGTGGCGGGCGATCATTGACGGGGTCATTCCACAGGTGCGAGGCATTTACGTGTCGGTGGAATTCCTCGACCCGGCCCTCAAGCAGCGCGACCAGTGCCGCAAGTCGGCGGCCGGGAAGAAATAGCCGTGCTCTCACTGGTTCGGGGCGCGGGAGAAGGACTTCTTGTCGCGGGCTTCCTGCTGCTGACGGCGATGCCGCTTGTGGACTTTCTCGGGCGCCCGCTCTACGGCTTTCACATCCCCGGCTCCTCCACCTACACCCAGCAGCTCACCTTTTTTCTGGCTTTCATCGGCGGATTTGTCGCGGCGTGGAGAGGCTCGCACCTGACCCTGTCCACCGCCGCCGTGTTCTCGGAGGGCCGCTTCCGCCGATTCGCGGGGTTTTTCTCATCCTGTGTCGCGGCAACGGTCACCGCCGTGCTGACCTACGCCGCGGTGGGCGTGGTGATTGCCGAGCGCATGCAGGGGCAAAAGCTCACGATAGGACTGCCGGTCTGGGTGAGCGAATCCGTTATGCCGCTGGGACTCGGCCTGATCACTCTGGTATATATCCTCAGATCTTCGTCCCATTGGATTGGACGCGCCTGCGCAACAGCCGTTGCCGGCGCGGTCTTCTCACTTGGACTGATCGGGCCGTCGGATACGATAGTCTGGGCGCTGGGCGCTTTCCTTCTTGCCGGGACCCTGCTCGGCTCACCCGTTTTCGCCGCGATGGCGGGTCTGGGGCTGATGCTTTTCTGGAGGGAGAGCACGCCCGTATCGGCGGTTGCCGCCGAAATTTACCGCCTGGTCGGATCTCCCACCCTGCCCGCGATCCCGCTCCTGACCGCAACGGGCTTCGTGCTCGCGGAAACCCACGCCCCCCGGCGCCTGGTGCATTTCTTTCATGCCCTGCTCGGTTTCATGCCCGGAGGCGTGGCGGTGCTCGTCGCCATGGTCTGCGCGCTCTTCACCGCCCTGACCGGGGGGTCGGGGGTGACGATCATCGCGCTCGGGGGCCTTGTTTATCCCATACTCCTCGAAGACGGATACTCGGAGCGGTTTTCGCTCGGCATGGTTACGGCGGCGGGAAGCCTCGGCCTTCTGTTTCCCCCGTGCCTGGCGGTGATACTCTACGGGGTCGTCGCCAATATTCCGGCGGACCAGCTCTTTATTGCCGGAATAATACCGGGAATACTGCTCCTCGTGCTGGTGGCCGTCTACGGAATATGGATGGGGACCAGGATGGGGATCCCGCGCGGGCCGTTTAACGGGCGCGAAATCCTTGCCGCGACCTGGGAAGCCAAATGGGAACTCTCGATTCCCCTGGCGATGGCGCTATTATTCGGGACCGGCCTCGCGTCGCTGCTCGAAACGTCCGCGTTTGCCTGCGCCTACACCATCCTGATCGCCTGCTTCATACACCGCGACCTGCACCCGTTGCGGGACCTGCCGCGGGTGCTCATGAAGGCGTCCGCCCTCGTGGGTGCGGTGCTGATCCTGCTGAGCTGCGCCATGGGCCTCACGAGCTACCTCGTTGACGCGCAGATCCCCGATCAATTGCTCGGAATGGTAAGAGAGCATATACACTCGCCGCTCGTCTTCCTGCTCACCCTGAACATCGTGCTCCTGGTGCTGGGAAGCGTCCTCGAGATATTCTCGGCCATAATCGTCCTGACCCCGCTCGTCATTCCGCTCGGAACGGCCTTCGGAGTGCACCCGGTTCACCTCGGCATCATATTTTTGGCCAACATGGAACTCGGCTTCCTTTTCCCGCCCGTCGGCCTCAACCTTCTGCTGTCCTCCTCGCGCTTCGACGTGCCCATGGCGGCCCTCTACCGCCACATCGTTCCCTTTCTCCTGATCCTTGGCCTCGGCGTGCTGCTCATCACCTACGTCCCGGCCTTCTCGCTCGGCGTGCTTCAACTCCTGGGCCGGGCGTAGCCTTGGCTTGAGGGCATGACTGGAGGAGGGGCTTGGGCTGCGGCAGGTAAGCATTCGCCGCACTACCTCATGTCCCCTTGGGACACCCGGAAACCATGAAAAGTTGTATGGTGGGCACCGCCTTTTGTGCCCAGCGTCGTGACTTTTCGAGACAGAGATGCAGAGGACGCGGAGAAAAACCGGGGATGAAGCATCATGTATCGGAAATCGGCCGCAGGTTGGGTTAAGGCCGTAGGTTGGGTTAAGCGATAGCGAAACCCAACAGGAGTTGTTGTGGCCCGAAAAAATGTTGGGTTTCGCTATCGCTTAACCCAACCTACTGTTCCGCGCCCTCTGCGTCTCCGCGGTGAGCGCCTGGCGCGGCGGAGGGGGAAAGCGCGCGGCCGAAAAAAAATCTATCCGCGTGTGGACAACATCGGAATCTTGTTCGTCAATATAGTTAAAGAGGGTGCGAAACACGGTTTCGGGGTTAGGTGTTATCAAAGCTTGGGAGGTTGGGACATGAAGCTTGTTCGAAAGGTTAAACTCTTCTGGTTTATGCTGGCGGCCGCGGTCGTCCTCATGACGGCTACGCCCGCATTGTCTTGGGGCGGCTATCGCCATCACAATCGGCCCTATTACGGCGGATATTACGGCCATCGGTACCATCACGGGGCCTATTCCCGCGGATACTACGGAGGATACTACGGCCACCGGTCTTATTACAGGCCGTACTATCGTTACGGGTATGGGTACCCGTTCTTCTGGCCGGGCTTTTCCTTCTATGTGGGGCCATAGGAGCGGCGAGAAGAGGAGTCCATTGGCGATTGAGGGGGCCAGTGGAGACCTCCTTCCCGCATGATGGCGCGGTCACTCGTCGTGGGGCGGGCTTTTCAGCCCGCCCCACATGATTTTGCGCTTAAGGTGACGGCATTGGCCCGGACGGGGAGGGGACGGGAGACAGCGACACCGGTAAGCGCTTGGAGGGATAAGCGCCCGGGGTGATCAATCAATTTTGGCTCGAATACAGCCGGCCCTCTCGCTCTTGCGGGGGGCCGGCTTTATATTTCGATGGTTGAAGCTCGATACCGTTCATTTAAGGCGCACCCGACAGCCAAGGTAGTGGCGCGGGCTTTCCGGTCTGCCGGCGAAGGACTTGCGGAAGCCCGACAAACGGCGGGCCGGAAAGCCCCGCCCCACGATGATCGCAACCAAGAGCGGTTCCAGTGAACGGTATTGTGTTCAAGCCTGTATTGGCGCCTCTATTCACCAAACGATTTTGAAGAAGGGTTGGGGATGGTCGATCTGGATACCGAATGCTGCATAGGATGCGGCGCGTGCGCCGAGCTTTGCCCGGACGTGTTCGAAATGGATGACAGGACCGAGAAGGCCCGTGTGGTCATATTCGAGGGGGGCGACCGGGACTGCATCGAGGAGGCAATCGCAACCTGCCCGGTGGAGTGCATCTCATGGAGTGAATGAAAACGCATGGGCTGGGTGGAATTTGTAAGCGTACAGCGCGGAGACGCGGAGGACGCGGAGAAAATACACGGGCGAGGCATCAGTTATCGGGCATCAGCCTCGGTTATCCGAATCGACGCTTGATATCCGATTGCCTTGCGTTGTTCTTTATCTCCGCGCCCGCTGCGTCTCCGCGGTAAACGCTTGCCGGAAATTGCACGGAGTGGATATAATCGAGTAAAGAAGGGCCGACGTTGTTTGCCCATCCGGGCTGCAAGGCCAGGCCCCACGCCCCTGAACGGTCCAATAGATCACGCCCGTTTTCGGTCCTTCCTCTCCCACAGCAAAAAATCTCTGAAACATGTCCGCAGGTTGCTGTACACACCTTTCCGGCTGTTAATGAGGTAAATGGCGTGCCGGACGTGGAAGATTTCGTCCACGAGCCTCGAGACCTCCCATTGCGGCCCCGCTTTTCCTTCGAGGATGAGCCCATCGGCGAGCAGCGGAACGAGTTTGTCCTTCATGCGAAGCTCGGTGTCGACGAACAGGATGGAAACATGCGGCTCCAGGTCGCCCACCCGGCCAAGAAAAGCGTTTACAGCCTGGTGCTCGACCCCGCGCGGCGGCGAGGACTTGACTTCGACGTAGACGAGCCGGTCGGCTATTGTCGAGACGACATCGTAGTCCCCGCCGAATTTCGTGTTCTGGAGGCGCACGTTGAACAGCGCCGGGGCCAGGAACTCGCGGCGAAAAATCTCGCTCACGTACCATTCAAGCGTCGCACCAAAGCTCGGGACCCGCTTTACGAGCGCGTATCCGCCGGGGACGAGCGAAACGATCCCGATATCGGCCAGCGCGTTCAAATACAGGCGCACCGTCTTGAGCGAGCAATAACGGGTAAGGTCCTTGAGGCCGCTTCCTTCGGGGACCTGGATGAGGTCGCGCATGAAGAGCCTGAACGAGTAGCGGCGCATGAGCCGGTAAAAGTTCCCGAGCCGGCCGGTGGAAATGTGGGGGGGGAAGACGAGCTGGGACTGCCCGCCGTGGGCAATGACGGGAAGGCCCCGCTGCCGGAGAAGCATCTCGATGGGGCGCCCGGCTTCGCCCGACAGCGTCGAGAGCCGTTGCACCTCACCTTTCAATTCAGCTATTTCCGCCCGGAGTTCTCCTATCTGCCTTGTCAGTTCCTCGAAGGGGTCCATAATGGGTGCTCGATGCCGGGTGAGCGTTCACCGCGGAGGAGCGGTGAACGATTACGAAACTGGATACTGGATATCCGATATCACAGCCTGCACGTCCGGGTGGGTTGGTCGAGGCGGACACGGATCTCGTAGACCCCGCCGACCAGGGTGCTCTCGATGACGTAGTCGAGCTTCTGGAAGACCCCGAAAACCCGTTCGTTTCCGACCGAGACATAGGAGATGAAGGTATTTATATCCCTCGCTTTTGCCTTGGCGGCGAGGTGGCGGAGCAGGAACGAGGCGACGCCCTCGCGGGCATAGTCCGGGTGCACGGCGAAATCGACCTCGGCGCTCATATTTTCGTCATCCATCGTGTAGCGCGCTATCGCCACGATGCGTTCGGACCCCACTTCGCCGGCAAACCCCAGGATACACATCTCGCGGCGGTAGTCGATGTTTACCATCGCCTTCACGTCGTAATAGGGGAAGACCTTCATGGACGACAGGAACCGGATATAGGAGCCCTGCCGGGGGAGCGAGTAGAAAAATTCCATGAGGGCGCGCTCGTCCGTGGGCTTTGCCGGCCGGAAGAAAATACGATTGATGCCGTCGAATAACTGGGCCTGCTCCCAGTCGTAGGGATAGATCGCCTTTGCCGTCACCACTCGTCTGCTGTCGCGTTCGATGTAGCGCAGGTCCTGAGCGGCCTCCATGAGTTCGTCCCGAAAATCGGGGTGGGCGATCGAGATGAGCGCCAGCGCCCGTTCCCGCACGCTCTTGCCGTGCAGATAAGCCACGCCGTACTCGGTTACCACGTACTGAACGCCCCCGCGCGTCATGACGACCCCGGCGCCTTCGGTCAGGGCCGGGACGATCCTGGATTTCTTGCCATCGAGAGTCGCCGCCGGGAGCACCATGATCGCCTTGCCCCGCCTCGATCCCCTGGCGCCGCGCAGAAAGTCTATGGCCCCTCCCACCCCGCTGTAGATTTCGTATCCGAGCGAATCCGAACAAACCTGCCCGCTGAGGTCCACTTCGAGGCCCGAGTTAATGGAGACCATCATGTCGTTTTGCGAGATGACCAGGTAATTATTGGTGTAATCAATGGGATAGAAGGCCACCATGGGGTTGTTGTCGACGAACTCGTAGAGCTCTTTGGACCCGAGACAGAAGCTGGTAATTATCTTCCCCGGGTGAAGCGTCTTTCGCTTGTTCGTGATGACGCCCATCTTGACCAGGTGCAGATAGGCGTCGGTCAGCATGTCCGCGTGCACGCCCAGGTCGTTTTTATTCTCGAGCGCGTAGAGGGCCGCGGTCGATACGCTCCCGACGCCCACGCGAATAGTCGAGCCGTCCTCGACGAGGCTGGCCACGTGCCTCCCTATGTCCACCGAAATCGGGTTCATGAGCGGGAGCCCGACTTCGAGAAGCGGTTCCTCGTGTTCCACGAAGGCGTCGATATGGCTCACGTGGATGAAGGAATCGCCCAGGGTGCGCGGCATGCCGGGGTTTACCTGCGCGATCACGTGCCTTGCGGTCTCGGCCGCCGACTTGACGATGTCCACGGCTATTCCGTACGAGCAGAAACCGTGTTCGTCCGGGGGAGACACCTGGATGAGGGCGACGTCGATGGGCATCGCCCCGCTCCGGAACAGCGCCGGGATATCGACCAGGTTGATCGGGGTGTAGTCGGCGCGGCCCTCGGCGACGGCCTCGCGGCTCGCCGCGGCCACGAAAAAGGACTTGAGGCGGCACCTGTCGAACCCGGCCTCGGTGTAGCGGGTCTTGCCCACGCTGAGGATGTGGAGGATTTCGAGGTCCGCGAGGTTGGGAATGATTTCTTCGAGGTGCTGCGCCAGGTGCTGCGGTTCGCTGCAACCCGAGCCGATGAATACGCGGTGCCCGCTTCGGATAACCCGAAGCGCCTTTTCGGCGCTCTGCTTCTTTGCTTCATAGGCGGAGCGCCATTCGCGAACGGAGGCCAAATGCCCCGACCGCGCATGTTCGGGAAGAAGTTCGTTCATCCTAGCACCAAGTGTGGTTGCAGGTTGGGTTAAGCGCAATACGGTTCACTTAAGAAGCATCCGATGGTTGTCGAAGGTTCGGTGTCGTATTATCCTCGTTCCCACGCTGGAGCATGGGAACGAGGACATCTTGTCCGACGCCCATAATTGTTTTCAGAAAAGCAGGCGTTGTTCACCTATTAGCGCTAAGTGAACAGTATTGGGGTTAAGCGGAGCGAGACCCGACAAAATCCGGCTTCAGCTCACGGGGACCTCACCCCGTCCCGGCCGGCTTTTTTCTGTAAAGAAAGAGCGCGAGCAGGGGCGCCGCGGCAATCATCCCGAGGCACAAAATCTGTCCCATCGTCATATCGAGCAGATATCCCAGTTGCGGGTCGGGCTCCTTGAAAAATTCAATTATAAACCGGAAAATGCCATAAAAGAGTAGGAAAAAGACGACCATCATGCCGTCCTTGAAAGGCTTTTTGCGCAGAAACCACAGGATGAGAAAAAGGAGCAGACCCTCGGCGAACGATTCATATAACTGCGTGGGGTGGCGCGGGAGCGGACCGCCAGCCGGAAAGATCATCGCCCAGGGAACATCCGAGGGGCGGCCGAGCAGTTCCCCGTTGATGAAGTTGCCCAGGCGGCCGAACATCAGCCCGATGGGGGCCGTGACGATGGTCGAGTCGGCAAGCGCGGCGAAGGGAATCTTCTTGCGGCGCGCAAAAATCCAGCCCGCGAGGACGCACCCGATCATCCCCCCGTGGAACGACATGCCGCCGTGCCAGGTGGCTATTATTTCCAGGGGATTTTTGATATAGGTACCGAAATCGTTGTATTCATAGAACAGGATATACCCGAGCCTGCCCCCTACGATCAGGCCTATGGCCAGGTAGAAGATGAGATCCTGGGCGACGGTCCCGACCAGGCCGATCTGTTTCGAGCGTTCCTGTTTCTGGATCAGGAAGTAGGACGCGATAAAGCCTAAAACGTACATGACCCCGTACCATCGCACGGTGACGGGACCTATCTTGACTATGTCGGGGTCGATATTAGGGTAAGGAAGCATACAGGAAATTTCTCCTTTCGACGCAGGCATACCATACTGGTATGCCCGCGGTCAATCGCACAGGGGAGTGAGAACATGCACGATGTGGATCACCATCACGGGCACGGGCGCCACGAGCACGGAGGCGAGCAGGTCACGGGACTCGAAAAACTGAGAAAAATGACCGAGCACTGGATCGGCCACAACGAAGATCACGCCGCGTCGTACCGGCTCTGGGCCAACCGGGCGCGAGAGGCCGGGCAGGAGGAGTCCGGCGCGATCCTCGACGAGGTGGCCTCGGACGCAGCCGAACAGAACACCAAGCTCCGAAGGGTCTTGCACCTGCTCGATTCGGCCGGGAGCGCCGATTGACAGCACCGGGAAGCTGTGCGATAAGCAGTGAAGAGTGAACAGTGAAGAGTGAACAGAGAAAAACCCGCTGCGGGTATCCATAGATAACAGTGAGCGGGAAGGGCGGAAGCGGACCGCTCGGAAACATGGTTTTTCTGCTCACTGCTCACTGCTCACTGCTCACTGCTCACTGTCCACTGTCCACTGTTTCTCACCTACACGAAAGGCCATTCCATGCTGCCGATTATCTCCATTGTGGGGGCATCCGATTCGGGTAAGACGACTTTTCTTGAAAAACTCATTCCGGAACTCACCGGCCGCGGATACCGGGTCGGCGCCGTCAAGCACGACGTGCACGGCTTCGAAATGGACCGCGAGGGCAAGGACACCTGGAGGCTCAAGCGCGCCGGGGCGGGCACAGTCGCCATAATCTCGCCCGCCCAGGTTGCTTCGATCCGGCAAACCGACTCAGAACTCGGAATCGAGGAGGTCGCCGCCCGGTTCTTCTGGACCGAGGACATCCTCATTACCGAGGGGTTCAAGTCGGCTCATTTCCCCAAAATCGAGGTTTTTCGCAAGGTCGTCGAGGCTGAACCCATCTGCGGCCCCGAAAACAACCTGGTCGCGATCGTAACCGACGATCCGGTTGAGGTCGCGGTCCCGAAGTTCTCCTTTTCCCGGGTTGGGGAGGTTGCCGATTTTATAGAAAAGCGCTACCTCAAAGACAGGAAAAAGCCTTCGATCCTGGTGCAACTCGACGGCAAACAGCTTCCCATGAAGGATTTCGTCCGGGATTTTGTCATCGGCGGTATCCGTGGAATGCTCTCCAGCCTCAGGGGGTGGAAGAAGTCCGGGACCATTTCCATCCATATTCGCCTCGACAGGGAAGACTAACCGATGACGGGCGCCGTTCTGGCCGGCGGGAAATCCGTGCGGTTCGGGAAGAACAAGGCCCTCGAAGTATTCGAGGGGATGCGGTTCGTCGAGCGCGCGGTCGCATCGCTTCGCCCCTTCTGCGATCCGGTGATCGTTGTGGTAAACGAACTTGCCCTCTATGCCGACCTCGGCGTCACGCTGGTGCGCGACGTCCTTCCCCACCAGGGGCCGCTCGGTGGGATCTACACCGCCCTTCTGTTCAGCGAGGCCGAATGGATATTCGTTAAGGCAACCGATATGCCTTTCCTGGTGCCTGAAATGGCGTCCCTGATGATCGGCGCGCGGGAAGGGTTTGACGCGGTCGTGCCGAAGCGAAACGACTTCCACGAGCCCCTTCTCGCCCTCTACAATCGCCGCTGCCTTCCCGCCATCGCGCGGCAGCTCGAAACCGACGAGCGCCAGATCGTCCGGTTCTACAGGAAAATCAAGGTGCGAAGCATCCCGGAAGAACAGTGGCGAACAATCGACCCCGAAGCGGTGAGCTTCAGGAATGTGAACACCCCGCAAGATTTGGCGGAACTTAAATGGACCTGAGGGAAGCCGCGAAGACAGCGCTCGGACTCGCATCGGAACTCGGCGCGGAGGAGATCGGGCTCGAATCGGCGCTCGACCGTGTCACCGCGACCGACATCAATGCGGAGCGGGACATTCCGGCCGAATACCGGTCACGCTGGGACGGTTTTGCCCTAAGGAGCGCCGACACCGCCGGGGCGTCCCCCGAGGTCCCTGCCTTCCTGGATATCGCGGCCGGGTTTATTGGGGCCGGCGACACGACGCCGGTCGCGGCGGACGGGGGCAAGTGTTTTCGGATCATGACCGGGGCCGTGCTCCCGGAGGGGGCCGACGCGGTGATCCCCTTCGAGGATGCGGCGCAACGTGGCGAGCGGCTCGTCATGAGTGAACCGGCGCTGCCCCGACAGGGGGTGATCTTCCCGGGAGCGGATGCCGGGGCGGGTGATTTGCTTCTGAGAAGAGGCGACCTGCTCACCCCGACGCGGCTGGCCCTGGCCGCCGGGATGGGTATCGGCCGCATAAAGGTCCGCGTGCGCCCCCGCGTGGCAATCCTCGCCACCGGTGACGAGCTGCTCGAAACCGGGCGCCACTCGACCGGACCGGTCATTTTTTGCAACAACATCCACCTGCTCGCGGCACTCGTGGCGGTGCGCGGGGGCGAACCGCTCCTGCTCGGCATCGCCCCGGACGATCCGGATGCCATCTTTGCCCGCCTCGATACCGTGCGGGCCGACCTGATTATTACGACCGGCGGGATGGGGCGGGGGAGCAGGGACTTCATCCGGGAAGTCTGGAGAAGGCTCGGGGTGAGCACCCATTTCGACTCGCTCAACCTTTCTCCGGGAAAGGGGAGCGCCCTGGGAAGCATGGAAGGCCGCATTTTTCTCGGCCTTCCCGGAAACCCGTGGGCCTCGCGGATAGTCTTCGGAGAAATTGCCGCCCCGGTAATCGCGCGGATGCAGGGAATCGCGGGACCCTTCACCCTGGAGGCGCAAACCACGGCCGCTCTGAAAAAGAAAAAGGGTCTTTACCGGGCATTTTACGGATCGCTCGAGATGGCCGGCGAGGGGGTTTCCTTCGCGCCGATGCGCCAGTCCCCCCACGAAGCGTACCTGCCCCTTATGAGAAGCTGTCCCGTCTACACCATCCTCGGACCCGAGCAAACCGGCGTCAAAGAAGGGGACAAGGTCGAGGTAAGGGTCCCCGATTTCCCCCTGGGCGCCTGGGCGGTCCTCAAGGCCTGAGAAATTGCCCTACAAGGCTGCCCCCCAATAACTATTCGCAAAGTTCTGGAATCGGACTTCCAAGACGCGGGGGTCGCCCCGAGCAAGTAATACGGATGGTCTGGGGTCAGTTGAGCGGCGGGAACCATTGTTGCAGTATTTCGGTTAATCGCTTGAAGGATGGATCGGCACACCGCCGTAAGGACACTGTTTCAGCAATTTTTCTATAGATCGAGGATGAACGCGGCTTCTTTGCCGCCCGCAAGGCCAACTCCATTGCTTTCTTGGGGTCAAGCGGCTTGGGAGCGCCATGCGCCCAAATCCCTTGCTCATTCAGCCAGTTTCTCAGACTTGGGGTTCTATGTTGCCAGCCAAGGCAGCGGTCTACTTCCGGTGAGTCGCTCCAAACCCAAATTTCCAATTCGGGGTCGAGAACGATAGCCTTTGCCCTGTTGTCCCATCCGGATTCGGCCAAGCGCCGGCTCACATCGGTTTCAATCGGTTCTCTCGCCTGTTGCTCCCGCCCACAGCCTTCACGGTCGAACATAACGATGGCACGAGAAAAGTTCGATATCATAGGTTTTAAAAAGTTGTGGCCATTAAGGAGACACCCTGGATCACGTTCGGGGTGCACAAAAATCCTGAAACTGATAGGACGTATGCTCAACGCGGGCGTGCGCGACAAAATGCCCTGCATTGCCCCTCGCATGTTGCTGTCGGACACCAGGATGGCCAAGTCCAGTTTCTGTTCGCTCATCCCAGAACGCCCCCCGCAAAAAGGACTCCAAGATTTGTCTCGCCTTTCCAGTCGCGGAGCGCCGGGTGCTTTGTCCCACTTACGATGTCGGCGGCACCATTCTCAGTCTTTGCAAAACATAGCACCTCGGCGGGCTGTGCGACACTGAGAATGATCGGCGAATGAGTTGCCAGGAGGATCTGTGCGGCATACACGGAAGAGAGCGATTGAAAAACGGTTTCAACAGCGCGTGGATGTATGCCGTTTTCAGGCTCTTCTATAAGATACACCCCGGTAAAATCAGGGAGATATGCTGGAAGAGTGAGAGCAAGGAGGCGTAATGTTCCATCCGATGCCATCCATGACGGTATCTCCAAACCCCCGGCATAATGGATAATCAAGTATCTATGTTTGTCATCGGATCTCTCAATAGTACTGATGTCGACAATATCCGGCAAGGCGGTTTGCAGATGAGCGATCCATTCCTTGAAGTTTTCAGGGGCCGCGGTATTGAAATTATGAATTACCCAGGGCAAGTTGGAACCATCCGGCTTGAATCCTCGCCCTTGTCCAGGCGGACTGGCTCGCCTCATCAGCAGACTATTCAAAACGATCTTCTGAACCCCCTCCGTCAATAACTCCTTCAACCAGGTGCTGACAGGGAATTTGGTCTCATCGGCCGGCAAATTACCAAGCGCCGACCTTCTTGGACCCAATCTGAAAGATGGAGCCCAACCCTTGCTCTTGGCAGGGTAGATTTCCGAATAAAAATTGTCGTTGCCGCCCCGGACCTTGTTTATAATTGTCTTGGTGCTCTTCAATTTTGTGGGACTAATCAATGTGGGTGGTTCCATGTGTTGTCTTGGAAAAATATGAAGTTGCCCCATGTCATGTTTCTCGAAAGGTGGGGCATCTGCTTTTATGGATACCCGTTCCTCCAGGATGGCGGCTTCATTATCCTTTCGTTCAAAGCCGATAGCCACTTCATACCGTACGATATTGTAGGGGCCTCCTTTAAGCAGTTCGCCCGGTATCTTCAACTCGATAGCCAGTTCAAATCGATCTCCTGAACGCTGCCAGACAAGGTCCTGGAAATTTTTTGTCCGTTCATTGATGGCATTTTCCAGGCCACCCACCACAAAATCTCCCAAGAATGCAACCACATCAAGAAAAGTGGTTTTACCACTCGCATTGGGTCCGACTAGAACCTGAAAATCGCTCAATTCCTGATCGATATATCGCAGACAACGATAGTTTAGAGCTTCGATTCGTCGGATCACGTCACTGCTCCCCTCGGCTGTAAGGCCACCCGTTACTGATTGCCGCAAATGCGGTGGTTCATGAAAATGAGAAATCTAAAATATCAGAATCAATTTGATTTAATTTTATTCCAATTTTCACATTTTTGAAAGAACAGTGAGATACAGTGCGGGATAATACCCCTCCTGCCCAGCGAAGGGAAAATTCCTCGCGTTTTCTGAGGGACGTATCGAGACCTCGGTAGAAATCCAGCCTATCCGTTCTCATTAATTTTCCGGGAATTTTAAAAGATTTTGTACACTTCGGAGTAAAATAGAATAAAATCGGACGCGGGAGGTTCCATCGCCTTTTTCCCGGGGCGGGGCCTCCCTCTATTTTGTTACCTGGAAGCGGAAAAGACATGGAAAAGATCACCAAAGGAATGGAAACGGACCTCTTTGTCGAAAAGCTCGCCTTCGGCGGCAAGGGGGTGGCGCGGCCGGACGGCTTTATCGTATTTTTGGACCGGGCCGTACCGGGTCAAACCGTAAGGGCCCGGATAGTAAAGAAGAAGAAAAACTACGCCGAGGCAAGGGTGGTCGGGGTCGTATCGCAGTCTCCCCACTATGTGCCGCCGCCGTGCCCCCATTTCGGGACCTGCGGGGGCTGCCACTGGCAGGACATCTCGCGAGACGTTCAACTCGAGTGGAAAAGAAACCACGTCATTGAATGCCTGGGCCACATCGGCGGGGTGAGCGAGGCGCGGGTCGAACCCATCATAGCCTCCCCCGAGCAGTTTTATTACCGAAACAAGATGGAGTTCACCTTTTCCGCCAGGAGATGGCTTCTGCCCGAGGAACTCGAAGGGGGCGATTTGGGCCGCGAGGACCTTTTCGCCCTGGGCCTGCATGTGCGCGGGTTTTTCGACAAGGTGTTCAATATCGACGACTGCCTCCTGGAGTCTCCGGTGGCCGTCGCGGTAATGAAAGAGGTCCGGGACCGGGCGAAAGAAAGCGGCCTTCCGGCCTACAGCATCAGGGGCCATGAAGGGTTCTGGCGCTTTCTGGTCGTGCGGGAGGCGAAGAGGACCGGGCAGATGCTGGTCCACCTGATCACCTCGGGGCATCCGCGGGCGGAACAGGCCGTCGATTCGCTCTGGAGCGGTCTCGCCGCCAAATTTCCCGAAATAACCACATTCATCCACTCGCTCAGCGCCAATAAGTCGCAGGTGGCCACGGGGGACTCAAGCCGCGTTATTTTCGGTCCCGGGTATATCGAAGAAAAACTCGGGGACCTGCGCTTCCGGATTTCCGCGCACTCCTTCTTCCAGACCAACTCGCTCGGAACGGAAAAGCTCTACGATACAGTCAGGGAGTTCGGCGACTTCGACGGCTCGGAAAATGTGTGGGACCTCTATTGCGGAACGGGCAGCATCGGCATCTATATCGCCTCGCGCGTAAAGAGCGTCACCGGAATAGAACTCGTCCCGGACGCGATAGGGGACGCATTCGAGAATTGCCGGATAAACGGAATACGCAACTGCTCCTTTCTTGCCGGTGATTTGAAGGACGTGATAAAGACGGCCGCCGAGGCCGGGCGTCCCGATGTGGTGATAGCCGACCCGCCGCGCGCGGGCATGCACCCGAAGGTGATAAAGACACTGCTCGAAGTCCGCCCTAAGAGGATTATCGCCGTTTCCTGCAATCCGGCAAGCCTTGCCAGGGATGCCGCTTTCTTTCTCGACACCTATGAAATAAAAGGGATACAGCCATTCGACCTTTTCCCCCACACGCCTCACCTCGAGTGCGTGATGAGGCTGGATAGAAAAGAATAGCGGCATCCGACCATGAAGCTTTTTTCAAAGGAGAAGTCTCGCCGGCGCAAGTTCATAGTCTGGATCCTTGTCCTGGTCCCGCTGCTCGCCGGGATTTTCGGGGCGGCATTTACCTGGCACATGTACAACGAAATCAGGGACCGCTTCGCATCGCGGAGGTGGAGCGTGCCGGCCCGCGTTTTTTCGGCGACCGTTCCCATCTATTCCGGCCAGGCGCTCTCTCTTTCCAGGCTCAGGCACATGCTCGACGCGCGCCGCTACAAGGAAGCGCCGAAAGAGCCGATCCTTGCCGGAGAATACCGCGTTTCCGGCAGCAGCCTCATCGTGCACCTGCGGGATTTCCAGTTCCCCGGCCACTTCCTTCCCTCTCAGCGCATCCAGTTCGATTTCCAGCACAACAAGATCGCCCGCATGCGCGGGGTGAAGGGCGATACCCACTTCCTGGAACTCGAACCGATCGAGATCTCACGGCTGTTCGGCCCCGAGCGCGAAAGCCGGATGCTCATAAACATACGGCAGGTCCCGCGCCACCTCACCGATGCGATAATCAGCATTGAGGACCACCGCTTCCACGAGCACGGCGGGGTCGATCTCATGGGGATTCTGCGGGCCGTGCTGGCCGATTTCAGGGCGGGGAAGGTCGTTCAGGGCGGCTCGACGATAACCCAGCAGCTTGTGAAGAACTATTTCCTGGTGCCCGAGCGCAGCTTCCGCCGAAAATCACTCGAGTTCTCGATGGCCCTCATCCTCGAGGCGCTCTACGATAAGGATGAGATACTCGAAATGTATATGAACGAAATATACATGGGCCAGCGTGGAAGCGTCGCCATACACGGGATGGGCGAGGCGTCGAGGTACTATTTCGGCCGAAACGTGGACGACCTCACCCTGTCCGAGGCGGCGACGCTGGCCGGCATCATCCGGGGGCCGAACAACTATTCGCCCCTGACACATCCCGAGGCGGCCCTCGAGCGCAGGAACGTGGTGCTCAAGCGCATGCTCGATTTGCGAAAGATTTCGCCCGTGGAATATGACGCTTCCCGCGTCGAGCCCATCAGGCTGGCCGACGCCTCGATCGCCTCGGGCATCGCGCCCTATTTTATAGACTACGTCCGCAGGCAGGCCCAGGAGCTGTATGCTCCCGGGGTGCTGGCGTCCGAGGGGCTGAACATCTATACGACACTGCACCCCGAAATGGCGGTGGCGGCCGAGGAGGCGGTGCGTGAAGGGCTCCGGGAACTCGAAAAGGACCTCCCGCCTTCGGGCGAGGCCGGGCAGGGATCGAGCGAGCGTCTCCAGGCGGCCCTCATCGCGATACAGCCCAAAACGGGGGCGATCTACGCCCTTGTCGGGGGCAGGGACTACGCGGAAAGCGGCTTCAACCGCGCCCTCCAGGCCCGCAGGCAGCCCGGTTCCGCCCTCAAGCCCTTCGTGTACCTGAGCGCGCTTGACCGCTACATGCTCTCGGACAGGTTGGATGACGTTCCCGTGGCCTTCGAGACGGACGGCGGTTCCTGGACCCCCAGAAATTTCGACAACAAGTATCGGGGAAGAGTCTCCGTGCGCGAGGCGCTCGAACAGTCCCTTAACGCCGCCACGGTGAATCTCGCGGTCGAAACGGGTCTGGGCAAAGTCATCGAGACCCTGAGAAGCCTCGGGCTGGAATCTCCCATGCAACCCGTTCCCTCCCTTGCGCTGGGCTCCTTTGAAGTCACCCCCATCGAGCTTGCCGCGGTCTACGCGATCCTGGACAACGACGGACAGAAGCCGTTTCTTCTGAGCCTCAAGGAGATCGTCGGCGAAAACGGGGACGTGCAGCAGCGCCGCACGGTGGAATTTTCTTCCGTAACGTCCCCCGCCAGGGCGTTTCTTATCACCTCGATCCTGGCGGGGGTCGTCGAGAGGGGGACGGCAAAGTCCATCAAGCGGCTCGGGATCGATTTCAACTGCGCCGGCAAGACGGGCACCACGAGCGAGTACCGGGATTCGTGGTTCGCCGGGTTTACGACGGACCTGCTCGTGCTGGTGTGGGTCGGGTACGACGACAACCGGCCGACCAACCTCACCGGGGCGCAGGGAGCGGCGAAAATCTGGGCGCGCTTTATGAAAACCGTCCGCCCCTGGCTAAATCCCCAGAAATTCCGCATCCCGCCCGGTGTCTGCCAAAGGATCGTGTGTGCCGAATCGGGCCGGCTGGCGACGATCCGCTGTCGCGAACAGACGCTCGAATACTTTTTGTCCGAAAACGTGTTGAATGATTATTGCACTCTTCACAATCGCGAATAAAATGGTGGCTTCGAATTTTGGGCCGGGGAGACAATGGGTGGCGGATGACGGGTCCGAACTGGTAAGCGTTCACCGCGGAGACGCGAAGGACGCGGAGAAAAAGGCGCGCGGAGGAGGCATCACCGTATCTGACCTCATCGCGGCGTCGTTTTAGGCCCGGCGCCTGGTAGCCGATACCGGAACTTGTTTGTCGTCTCCTCGCGCTTTGCGTTTATGCGATGAACGCTTACGAAATTTCAACCGAATACGAATTCCGATTACATAAAGCGGACGCTGATGACGAAATTGCAAGCAGACGACACTGGATATTCGGGCAAAGGGTTTTTGCGCTCTTTGTTGATCTCGATTTTTGCTTTCACCCCGATGGTTTTGATTGCGGCCTGCACTACGAGCAAGCCTCCGGTCTATATTCCTCCTGAATACCGATCTCCGCCGGCCCAAACCCCATTGCCACAGGCCCCCGCCAGCCCTTCCGCGCAGCAGCCGGCCCCGCCCCAGGGACCCGTGATCAATCGGCCCTCCGAGTTCAAAAAACAGGACCTGCCGGCAACCCCTCCAGTGCAGCCTCAGTCACAGCCTCAGCCTCCGACGGCGCCCCAGGTGGGGCAGGGGCTGCGGGAACCACCGAAAAAGCAGGAAGCCCAGTCCCCGCAGCTTCTCGCTTCGATGCAACTCGTCAACGAGGCCCGAGGCCCGCTTGAGCGCGGAAAACCCGACGTTGCCATCCCGGTCCTCGAACGCGCCATTCAGGTGGACGTGGAAAACGCCGAGGCCTTCATGCTCCTTGCGCGCGCCTGGCGCCAGAAGGGGGCGAAGCAGAAGGCCCTCGAATTTGCAAAAAAGGCCGAAATTCTCTACCAGGACGAGCCGGCCAGGCTCAAAAAGGTATATCAGCTCGAAGCCGATCTCTACAAGGAAATGGGCAACAACTCCAAGGCCTCCCAGTACCGGCGCAAAGCTGCGGAATTGCGCTGATGGAGCGGTGAACAGTGAAGAGTGAACGGTGAAGAGTGAGCGGTGAAGAGTGAGCGGTGAAGAGTGAGCGGTGGAGAGTGAACGGTGGGCGGTGAACGGTGGGCGGTGAACGGAAACCGCGCGCGCCGGGAGAGGTCCCCTTTGAAAAAGCGGACCGCACCCGCTAAACGGGGTGCCGGAACATAGACGGAGCATCACATTTATGGAATATCTTGAAACGCCGAACCCTGAAGGCGCTAAGCGGGTCAAGGGCTACAGGGGTTTTCTTCTCGTAATTCTGTTCTTTTCATTCTACCTGTCGTACCTGATCCTTTTCCCGTTTCTCGACACCCTGATACTCGCAATCGTCATGGCGTCCATGTTCCATCCGCTCCAGGTCTACCTGACGCGTCGGTTCCGGGGAAGAAACAACCTGGCGGCCCTTTGCATAGTATTCATAATAACGTTCGTTATCGCCCTTCCGGTCTTTTTCTTCACAACGGCCCTGGTTTCCCAGGGACTTGACACCGTCAACAAGGCCAACGACTGGCTGCGGGCGGGAAATCTCGTCAAGTTAACCGAAGATCCGCGAATAAACGAGCACATCTCCTGGCTCCAGGAGCGACTCCCGTTTCTCGAACTCAACAAGACGAAAATCACCGACGATCTTCTCAGCCTCAGCAAGAACCTCGGGCAGTTTCTCCTCACCAAGGTGGCGTCGATACTTGGCAATGTTGCTCACCTGGTGGCGCAGTTTTTCATTATGATCTTCATCGCCTTCTACCTGGTGCGCGACGGCCGTGAAATGGTCCGGAGCGCGCGGGCCCTGTCGCCCCTTCGGGAAGACCAGGAGGACAGGCTCCTCGACGGTATCAATGTGGTGGCCAAGTCCGTCCTCCTGGGCACCTTCCTCACGGCCGTGTGCCAGGGGCTGGTCGCCGGGATAGCGTTTAAGCTGGTCGGATTTCCCGGGCTTTTCTGGGGCACCATGGCGGCGATCGCCTCACTCATCCCCCTGGTCGGGGCCTACCTGGTGATGGTTCCCATGGCTCTTTATCTTGTCCTGCTGGGTGAGTCCTATTCCGCCGTCTTCCTGGTGGGCTGGATCGTTGTGCTCGGCGGAATAATCGACAACGTCGTGCGCCCCCTTCTCATGAAGGGCAAGTCGAAGATGTCGCCTTTCTACATCTTCCTCGCGATTCTTGGCGGGGTGCAACACTTCGGGTTGCAGGGGATTTTGTACGGACCGCTGATACTGAGCTTCGCCATGATAATGCTCTACATATACGGCGTGGAATACAGGGACGAGCTGACCGAGAACAAGCAGCGGGTGGTCCCGCCGGCCCCGGAAGCCGACGCGCGCTGAGGGGTGACTTCTTACCGCGGAGATCGCGGAGAGCGCAGAGGAAAAGAGGGCTTCTGGACGATGCATCTCTGTTGTGGCCCGGTCTCCCGACCGTGCCAACTTGTAATTTCATTTGTTTGGGCCACTCCGGAAGAGCACCAAGAAGAGTTCATCCTCCCCGACCGGAACAAGATCGCTATTACTCACCTTTCGCATGACTTGAATTAACCCCGTGAATGCCCTGCAAGCAGTCGGTGAACTCAGCATCGAGTCAGTTTCGCGGCTAAACGATGCCAGAGCTGTGATGACTTCAGAATGCCCGTAAACACATATTCTAGCCCTTGCGTCAGCCAATAGAGCCAATGAATCAATTTCAGATTTCTTGTCACTGAACCTTTGAGCTACCGCAGTTCCCGCAACGCCCTTGAGGAAATCCACATAAGCCTGAATCCGTCTATCTTGTAGGCGAGACCAATTCGTGGTGGCACGCGAAAACCAGAATTGCAGTGATGCGCCAATCACGACGCCAAGGACGGGTAGGATAGCGGTGAGATAAGCATTCATCCGAGCATCCTCTATGATTTTGGGTTGAAAGGATGCTTTATCTTAGCGGCGAAAGAGGGCTGTGAGCAACAAAAAAGACGGCAAGAGCTTTGTAAGCCCTTGCCGCCTTCACTTTAAGCAACACCTTCCGTGCGGGCCTGAAATTCTAAGCCGTTTCCGGCCCGCGCGGAGCTATTATTCTTTTTCTTTCTTCTTTTCTTCCACCACGCACTTTTTGATCAGCGCGTCGTACTGTGCGTCCACCCTGCCCTGAATGTAGCCGACTTCGGCTTCGGTCAGATGGCGGAACCGGCGCTGAATCTTGAAGTACTCGGTGATCGGCTTCGGTTTGGCAACCTTGCGCGACAGGTGGAACTCGCCGTCGATTACTTCATAGAGCGGGAACACCTTGGACTGCACGGCAAGCCTCGCCACTTCGATACTCTCGTCGATCCCGCACCGCCAGCCGGTGGGGCAGGGAGAGTAGATGTGGATGTAGGCGGGGCCGGGGACCAACGAGGCCTTCTTCACCTTGTTCATGAGGTCGACCGGGTACGCCGGGGTCGCGGTGGCGACGTAAGGCGCGCCGTGGGCGACGGCGATCTCGGCCATGTTCTTCTTCCAGGTCGACTGGCCGGAGCTTTTCTTGCCGGCGGGCGACGTGGTCGTCGCTGCCCCGAAGGGAGTCGACGAAGAACGCTGAATACCCGTGTTCATGTAAGCTTCGTTGTCGAAGCAGAAATAGATGAAGTTATGACCGCGCTCGAGGGCGCCAGACAATGCCTGCATGCCGATGTCGGCCGTTGCGCCGTCACCGCCGTAAGCGATGAAGGTAACATCGGGCTGGTTGATGATCTTCTTGGCGTTCATGGACTTGAAGGCGGCTTCGACACCGCTTGCCACCGCGGCCGCGTTTTCGAACGCCACGTGGATCCAGGGCGTCCGCCAGGCGGACTGCGGCCAGGGAGAAGTGATGATTTCCATACACCCGGTGGCGCTGCAGACGACGGCGTTGGTTCCAATGGCCTTCATTGCCTGCCGCAAAGCCAGAACCTCTCCGCAGCCCTGGCACGCGCGATGACCGGGTGAAACGGGCTCTACCTCAGGCATGTTCTTGAGGTTAAACCCTTTGAAATTCTTCAGAGCGTCAGATGCGATTCCCATTTATTCCCTCACATTGATGAATTCGTAGGCTGGAAGCTCACCGTCTTTAGCGGAAGCAACTCTTTCCACCATTTCCTCGAAGTTCTGGTCCGTGACATCGCGGCCGCCGAGGCCCGCCAGGAAGTTCCCCACCTTCGGGTAGAACTTCTTGTCATAGAGAATGGACTTGATTTCGAGGGCCACAGGCCCGGAAACCTCTCCGCCGGCAAAGGCGGTGACCCTGTCGAGAATGACCAGGTTCTTGGCGCCCTTGATCGCGTCGAAGAGTTCCTTGCCGGGGAATGGTCTGAAAATGCGCAGACGCACGACGCCGACCTTCTTGCCCTTGGCGCGCATGGCGTCAACGGCGGTCATGGCGGTCTGGGAGATGCTGCCCATCGCGATGATGATGGTTTCGGCATCTTCGGCCTTGTAGGATTCAACCAGCTTGTACTGGCGTCCAAACTGCTTCCCGAATTCGTTGAATATTTCCTGGATAATCGGCTTGGATGCCTTCAGGTTCTCGTCCTGGGCCTTGCGGGCCTCGGTGTAGATGTCCGGCATGCCGACGGGGCCGAAGGTGACCGGATTGTCGGGATCCAGGCGAATCACAGGCTTGTAGGCCGGGAGGAATTTCTTTACTTCAGCCGCGTCGGGCATGGTCAACGGTTCGATAAAGTGGCTCAAGGTGAAGCCGTCGAGGTTTACCTGCACGGGCAGGAGCACCCTTTTGTCTTCGCCGACGCGGAATGCGATGATCGACATGTCCACGGCTTCCTGGCCGCTCTCGGAGATGAGCTGAATCCAGCCGGTGTCGCGGGCGTACATCAGGTCGGCATGATCGTTCCAGATGTTGATCGGGGCGCTGATGGCGCGGTTGGCAACGGCCATGACGATGGGCAGCCTCAAGGCGGAGGCGATATAGCAAAGCTCCGACATCAGGGCGTAGCCCTGGGAGCACGTTGACGTAAAGGTGCGCGCTCCGGCGGCCGAAGAGCCGATACAGGCGCTCATCGCACTGTGCTCGGATTCCACGGGAACGAATTCGGCATTCAGGTGGCCGTCGGCAACCAATTCGGCGAGGTGCTCGACAATGTGCGTCTGGGGAGTAATCGGGTAAGCCGCAACAACGTCGACGTCACACAGTCCTACCGCATCAGCAACAGCGATCGAGACTTCAATTCCAATTTGTTTGGACATGTTAGTCGACCTCCTGAATCATGGTAATCGCGTCAACAGGGCACTCTTTGGCGCAAATGCCGCAGCCCTTGCACCAGTAGTAGTTTTGTGGGAAATAGCCCTCGGCGTCCTTGCTGTAAACCATATCGGGGCAGAAAATGTAGCACTGGCCACACTTGGTGCACTTCTCGCGGTCGGTCTCAGGACGCATGGACCGCCAGTCTCCGGTCTTCAGCTCGGCCGCGTTGCCCGGATTGGTGATGGCGATCCCGAGAGTCAGTTCTTTCCAGCTCTTGATTCCTGTTTCTTTAGCCACTGTTATCCCTCCACTACCGTAGTTTCTTCGAAAGCGCGGGTGCATGCATTGATGTTCTTCTGGGCGATCGGTCCGAAACGATGATTGATCGGATGGTCCAGCCCCTTCAGCTCAATGACTCCAGAGGCTTTTACAAGAGCGCCTAACATGGTAGTGTTGGTGATGGGAACCCGCATGGTATCCATTGCGATCTTCGAGGCATCCACGAGGGCCAGCTTGGCCTTGATGCCGGTTTCCTTGCGGACCTGGTCCGCGCTCTTCGTCGTGTTCAGAACGATAACTCCACCCTTCTTCAGGCCAGCTTCCACATTGACGATCTTGAGAAGCGTGGGGTCGAGCACGACCACGATGTTCGGCTCGTACACTTTTTCCCGTGTGACGATCGGGGTTTCACTTACCCGAACGAAAGCCATAACGGGCGCACCACGGCGTTCCGGGCCGAAGCTTGGAAATGCCTGTGCATATTTTCCTTCTTCGATTGCTGCCAGGGCCGTCAGTTCGGCAGAGGTCACGGCCCCCTGGCCTCCCCGTCCATGAAAACGAATTTCAACCATAATTTGTCTCCACACTAACGTTGCAAGTCAAATAGCGCTCACCTCAGGAAGCCCTCTACATTGAGCAAGCTACGGCGAACCACACATGTCCCACTAAGCTCAGACTTATCCCGCTTTGTGAAAAAAAAGTCAAGGCTTTTTTATTTTGTTTGCATCCCGAGGCGGGTTGCTGGATGGATTCCTATTCAGGCTTCGTGTGACAATCGGGACATGCCGCGGAAGTAATTATAACTTTCCGGGAAGGGTTTCCAAACAATATTTGCTCGAAATAACGGCAAAATAATTGCCGTGCGGCCCGTTCAGTTTTTATCGAAAAAAGTCCGAGCGTGAATAAGATAACAAATTAGGCATCCCGGCCCATGTGCTTTCCCGGCTCGGGCTCGTCCCGGCATCGGTCTTTCACGCCCCCAAGGTGTCGGGACATCCTCCGGAGACAGGGCGATCTCGCCGCCGGGGGCCTAAAACGCCTGCCTGCCCTTGAGCGCCCTTTCCAGGGTGATGCGGTCGGTGTACTTGAGGTCGCCGCCCATCGGGATGCCGTAGGCGATGCGGGTGACGCGGACCGGACGGTCCCTGAGGAGTTGCAGGAGGTAGTGGGCTGTGGCTTCGCCCTCGCTGCTGGGGTTGGTTGCGATGATGATTTCGCTGATATTTTCGGAATCGATGCGGGCAAGAAGCTCTTTAATGCGGATCTGTTCCGGCCCGATCCCGTCCAGGGGCGCCAATACCCCCTGGAGCACATGGTATCTGCCTTTGAATGCGCCGGATTGCTCGATTGCCAGAAGGTCCGCCGTGCTCTCGACGACGCACAGTTCGCCGGTATTGCGCGCCGGATCGGCGCACACCGGGCACAGCCGGTCGTCCGTGAAATGAAAGCAGATTTGGCACGTGTGGATTTTGTCCCGAAGCTGCCGGATATTTTCCGCAAGCGCTTCGGTCTCCTCCCCCGGGACCTTGAGCAGATACATGGCGATGCGGGCCGCGCTCTTTTCCCCGAGTCCCGGAAGACGGCTCAGCTTGCGGATCAGGTTGTTTAAAATCGGTGGATATGCGTTCATGATTCCTCTAGAAAAGCCCCGGAATGTTGAGGCCCGGAATATTCAATCCGCCGGCCAGTTTTCCCATCTCCGAGGAGGCCACCTCCTGGGCCTTTCGCAGCCCGTCGTTTACGGCCGCGGCGATCAGGTCCTGGAGCATCTCGACGTCCTCGGGGTCCACCACCTGCGGATCGATCCGGATATTGAGAACTTCCTGCCTGCCGCTGACGGTCGCAACGACCATCCCGCCGCCGGCGCTCCCCTCGACCGTCCTCAGGGCCAGGTCGGACTGGATTTTTGCCATTTTCTCCTGCAGGGCCTTTACCTGCTGGAGCGGATTGAATCCCTTCACCATGCGCTTTCCTCCTCGATCTGAATTAGCGGTCGCGACCCGGCTTTTTCCCGCCCCTGGTCACGCCGGGGCCGGGACTCCGGAAGGGCTTCACTTCGACAAGTTCGGCCCCCAATATTTCGATGGCCTGCTGGACGGCCGGATGATTTACGACCTGTTTCCCCGAAGGCCTCGCGCTCTTTGCGCTTTGAGCGGCCGCGCCTTTGGGGCCCGGCGACTTTTTGATTATAACCCAATCGAATCCACAGCCAAAGAAGGCATCCGATGAGGCATCGAGCTTTTCCAAAAACTCCGGTCCGTTGGCGCTCTTTTCGTACATATCCGGGACCTCGATTTCGATGGACCCCGAGGATGCGGCCCTGACGCCGCAGTGCGAAACCTTCGCCCACAACATGGGGTCGCGGGCTTCGAGAAACCGTACGAATTCGGCCCACCGCTCGACGGCGGCGGAAGCGTCGATGCCGGTCGAAGGCTCATGGGCGGGCGGGGCGGCGAAATGGGGCTCGTCGGGAACATAGCCGGCCTCATGGGGGTAGAACTCCATATCGGGAGGCTGCGCAACCGTATCGCGGCTGGAAGCCGCTCCCACGAGGGCAGGGGGTTCCACGCCCGTATCGCGGCTGGAGACCGGTCCCGTGGAGGCGGGAGGCTCGACGCCCATATCGCGGCTGGAAGCCGCTCCCACGGGGGTGGAGGGCGGCATGGGTGAGGGGGGTGGCATGGGGGCCGTCGCCTCCGGCTCGGGCTTACGTTCCATCGGTTTTTCAGCGGATTTGGCTGCGGGGGCCGGTTGCGCGGAAGGCGCGCGATCTCTTGCGTCGGCGCGCCCGCTCCCGGGCGCTGTGGAGGCGGAAGGCGACCGTCCTTCCGCGCACTGCCCCCTCAGGGTGTTTTCGAGCTCCCCTATGCGGTCGAGCACCGCGTCGAGCGATTCAAGCCTCGGGAGTTGCGTCATGCGCAGGAGCAGCATTTCGAGCGCGATCTTGGGCATGCTCGACTGGCGGATTTCCTCCTCGCCCCGTAAAACCATCTGAAAATAGACGTGGAGCGAGTCGGGCGTCGTTTTGGCCGCCTGTGCCCTGAGCAGTGTTTTTTCCTCGTCCGGCAGGTCGAGCCGCGCTTCGCGGGCATCGCCCAGCGTGAGGAACAGGAGGTTTCGGAAATGGTCGCAGAGATGCCGGCAAAAGCGCCTGGTGTCGATCCCGCGCCGGTAGAGGTCATCGACCAGATCGAGGCACCCCTCGACGTCCCCGGAAACAACCGCCTCGCCGGCCCGCAACACGCTTCGCCTGTCGATCACCCCGAGGATGTCGAGGATTTCCTCATCGGGCAGCCCGTCTCCGCTGAAGGCAAGGAGCTGTTCGAGCAGGCTCTGGGCGTCCCGCATGCTTCCGTCGGCTTCGCGCGCGATTGCGTAGAGGACCGGGTCCGAAAACCGCGCGCCTTCGCCCGCGGTAATTCTTTTCAGGTGCTCGACAAGCCCCGGGAGCGCCACGCGCCGGAAATCGAACCTCTGGCAGCGGCTCAGGATTGTCGCCGGGATCTTGTGCGGTTCGGTCGTGGCGAAGATAAAGACGACGTGCGGGGGAGGCTCTTCGAGGGTCTTCAGCAGCGCGTTGAACGCCTCGGTTGTGAGCATGTGGACTTCGTCAATGATATAGACCTTGAACCGTCCCTTCGCGGGCCGGTAGCGAACGGTTTCGCGCAGCTCGCGGATGTTGTCTATGCCGCGGTTCGAGGCGCCGTCGATTTCCAGGACATCGACCGAGTTTCCCTGCGCGATTTCGCGGCAGTTCGAACACTGGTTGCAGGGAATGGGCGCCGGGCCCTTTTCGCAATTGAGCGACTTGGCCAGGATTCGGGCCACGGAAGTCTTCCCGACCCCCCGCGCGCCGGTGAAAAGATAAGCGTGGGCGATGCGCTCCAGGCGAACGGCGTTCTGGAGCGTTCGGGTTACGTGCGGCTGGCCGATGACTTCTTCGAAGGTCCGCGGCCGCCACTTTCGAGCTATTACAAGATAGGACATAGAAGATTCGGGCGGGCGGGGCGAGGCCAGCGGCGGTCGCCCGGGCTTGGGTTCCCGGCATTATGGCCCTGGAGCGCCATATCGGTTGACAGTCGAAAAAGTGGCGGAGAGAGAGGGATTCGAACCCTCGATACACCTTTTGGGCGTACACACGATTTCCAGTCGTGCTCCTTCAGCCTCTCGGACATCTCTCCGCATGGAACGGTCGGCTATCAGCCGTCAGACCGCGTAGCCCTCGGACCGCGTAGGTTGGGTTAAGCGGCGGCGCAACCCAACATCATTTCGGGACCCGGACAACCCTCGTTGGGTTTCGCTGTCGCTCAACCCAACCTACGGCTCTCGCGGTTCCCGAGAAGACGCGCGCGCGGCTGGTAGCCGAACACTTGATATTTTTGGCGGAGAGGGTGGGATTCGAACCCACGTGCCCTGCTCTTCACAGGACAACTCGATTTCGAGTCGAGCCCGGTACGGCCACTTCGGTACCTCTCCGCATGTTGCACTAAAAAGAGCGAAAGATTCTAACCCGGTTCTTCCCGAGAACTCAAGCGCCCAGAGCACCCCGCGCGCGGGAAATCCCCAACTCCGCGCGCAGTGCGTCTTTGCGGTGAATGGAGCACCCCACGGGCGGGGAATATTCAGGGGGCTGTTGCCCAAAGAAATATTCAGGCCGCGCGACCATGCAGCCGGACGTGAGTCCCCCTCCCCGCGATGGGAGGGGTTAGGGGATGGTGTTGAATTTTCAAGTACTTACGACCCCCTCCCCCTGCCCCTCCCGCCAAGGGAGGGGAGACCTCCGCCCTGTTTTGGCCACACCTGTCGTAACTTTTGCATTTGGACAACGGCCCCTTTCCGGT
>JBAQYM010000034.1:0-45450 GCA_049300095.1 Syntrophobacteraceae bacterium | reverse complement strand
AGGTAATAGTCCCACCGTGTTTCAATCCACGTCCCCGCGCGGGGGACGACTTCGCGCGCACGGTTGGAAACACTTTGTGGTTCAGGTTTCAATCCACGTCCCCGCGCGGGGGACGACGGTTGCGGTTGTGAACGACGAAGAACTTATGAGGGTTTCAATCCACGTCCCCGCGCGGGGGACGACGAGCGGGGCCGGGGAGGGAGTCCGGCCCCTTGGGAGTTTCAATCCACGTCCCCGCGCGGGGGACGACGCGCTAAGGTCTGTGCGCTCTTTGAAGTGATACGGGTTTCAATCCACGTCCCCGCGCGGGGGACGACCAAGCATTTTGTATCCATTCGCCCAAGGTCGTATTGTTTCAATCCACGTCCCCGCGCGGGGGACGACCTTGCGGGCCTCAACCACAAGGAGGAGAACCACATGTTTCAATCCACGTCCCCGCGCGGGGGACGACGCCTCTCTGGCCCTCACGGTGTTGTTGGTCTCGATGTTTCAATCCACGTCCCCGCGCGGGGGACGACCGACGACGTCGATCCCGAGGCCGCCGACTACCAGGTTTCAATCCACGTCCCCGCGCGGGGGACGACGGCCATCGCCCGCAAAATCGCGCTTCACAAGCATGTTTCAATCCACGTCCCCGCGCGGGGGACGACCAATCTCGGCCGCAACTTCCTTGAGTAAAAACGAGTTTCAATCCACGTCCCCGCGCGGGGGACGACTGAGCCCGACCATCTCCCGGATGAGCACAAATGAGTTTCAATCCACGTCCCCGCGCGGGGGACGACGCCGGTCTTTCATCTCGTTGGCGGCCTTGCGGGTGTTTCAATCCACGTCCCCGCGCGGGGGACGACTATTTGCGACAGTTACTTCGTCCACGAGCTTGTAGTTTCAATCCACGTCCCCGCGCGGGGGACGACTCGCGAGCCGCTGCATCATCTGGCCGTAAAGATTGTTTCAATCCACGTCCCCGCGCGGGGGACGACATCTGCGAGGCCTTGATTGCGGATATTTCCTTTTGTTTCAATCCACGTCCCCGCGCGGGGGACGACGTTCCGAGCTTTTCCACGCCGGTCCCGAAGGCAGTTTCAATCCACGTCCCCGCGCGGGGGACGACGTTCGTTCTGCCATCACCATCTCCAAGTCCACCTGTTTCAATCCACGTCCCCGCGCGGGGGACGACTCGGATGATTCCTTGTTGCCACGGACGCAAAATAGTTTCAATCCACGTCCCCGCGCGGGGGACGACCCGATGATCCTGGTCCGCCCTGCCTCGCCAGCTCCGTTTCAATCCACGTCCCCGCGCGGGGGACGACGATGGAATGAAGTTAATTTGGTTGAGGGGATGGAGTTTCAATCCACGTCCCCGCGCGGGGGACGACTTCCGTGTGGGTTGCCTCAGTGTGAGCAGTGTAAGGTTTCAATCCACGTCCCCGCGCGGGGGACGACATCCAAGGCAATCGCGGTGAAACAACCTGCATTGGTTTCAATCCACGTCCCCGCGCGGGGGACGACTTGCTTTTGTTGCGGAATTGACGGTCAGTTAAATGTTTCAATCCACGTCCCCGCGCGGGGGACGACCAGAGCTAGCAGAGCGCCACCGACAAGAACAGGTTGTTTCAATCCACGTCCCCGCGCGGGGGACGACGGCTGGGAAAGTATGATTAAGATACTTCCACATTGTTTCAATCCACGTCCCCGCGCGGGGGACGACGATCAGAGTGTAAGAATATCGGCTAGATAGGATAGTTTCAATCCACGTCCCCGCGCGGGGGACGACATCTTAATCCTCCTCTTTAGACGTAGGCACAGGTGTTTCAATCCACGTCCCCGCGCGGGGGACGACAGTTAGCTAAAAAATGATCACGATTGCAAAGTGTTAGCCGGGGCATTCCGCGAAGCCTCCAATCGATGGTCCGGCGCGGGCTGGTTCTTGTTGGACCATCCGCTTTTTGCCCCGGTTTTTGCCAATGATTTCAATTTCCGCGAATCCCCCCGGAAAACGTTGGCCTCTTGGGGTTCGCGCAAATTTCCCGGCCCCGCAACGGCAGGCTGGAAAGCCTCCCGCATGTCGGCTCAAACGAGCAACGGCCCCTCGGGATCGTAGCCGGGGTTTGCTCCGATGTGTTCGAGTCTGTTTTTCCAGTTGCTGCCCAGAAAATAGAATCGCAGGCTGTCCTGATCGGTGTCGATTTCCTCCACCAGGCGCGCCCGCAGCCTCGTCCACTGGGCCGGGTCCACCAAGCACTCGAAAACCGATTTCTGGACCCTCTGGCCGTAATTCCGGCACGCGTTCGAGACCCGCCGCAGCCGTCTTCGGCCCTGCGGGGTCTCGGTGCTGACATCATAGGTGACCAAGACCATCATATCTGTTTCCGCCCAGGACTCCCGCGCCCTTGCGTCGCGGAAGCCTCACGGCTGAAAGCCGCGCCAACGGGTTGTCATTTCCAAAAAAACGGCGGATACCCGTCCATGTCTCCGCGAAGATAGCGCGCAAGAAGCACTGCCTGCGCGAACGGGATGAGGCCGATTGCGATCTTCTCCCCCATAAAGGGGTGGATGACTTCCTCCTGTTTTCGTTTCTGGTAGGCGGTGAGCACCTCCTTTCTTGTCTCGTCGCTCATGAGGATGGCGCCGGACTCCGACTTGCGGAACCCCTGCTTTTTTACCTGCTGCCGATTGACCAGGGACAGGGCAAGGCGGTCGGCAAGAACCGGGCGCATCTCCTCCATGAGGTCCAGGGCGAGGCCAGGGCGGCCGGGACGATCTCTGTGGAGAAACCCCACCGCGGGGTCCAACCCCACCGAAACCAGCGCCGAGGCCACATCGTGGGCCAGTATCGTGTAGAGGAAGGACAGCAGAGAATTCATGTTGTCCAGGGGAGGACGGCGGCTCCTGTTCCGGAAGAAGAAGTCCTCCTTGCGGGCCGTGATGAGGTGGTCGAAGACACCGAAATACCGGCGCGCGGCGTCCCCCTCGATTCCCCGTATCTCTTCGAGCGCATCGCGCTCCCGAGCTGTTTCAATCCGCGTCCTTGCCAGGGGAGGGGCCTTGAGCAACACTCCCAGGTGGTCCGCCGCCTTTTGCAGTTCCGGCGCGTTCACGCGCTCCTGGTGGTCCCGCATCGCCCGCAGGAGCACGGTGCGGCAGTTCGCGACCTTGGCCGTAACCACCTGCCGGGCGATTTCCGCCGATTTTTTCATGTTGTCCGCACTCCGGTACTGCTCGCGCCTCAACAGCACGTTTCCCGGAAGCCGTCCTTCCACCCTCGCCCAGAACCGCCCGTATTCGCTCAAAAACGAGACCGCCACCTGCCGCTCGGCGCACAACCCCATCAGTTGCGGCGAGCAGGACACCTGCCCGAAACAGACGATCCCGCCCAGGTTGTGGACGGGCACGCGAAACCGCGTCTCGCCGTCCACACGCACTACAACCGTTTCGCCTTCACGGGCGAGGTAGGATTTCTGCGTGGTGACATAAAGCGTATTGAGAAGATGTTTCATTGCGGTATCCCCTCACTCGTCTTCCGCCTCGGCGAGCATGCGGTCGAGATAGCCCCCGACCGAGCGCCGGACCACCTTTGGCAGACACCTGTCGAATAGAGAGCAGCTCCGGCATTTTTTCTCGTACGGGACAACTGGAGTCACTCCTCCCGCCACCATTTCGTGAAGAGCGCGCGCGGCCCCGGCGGTCCTTTCCCGAAGCTCCTCGTCAAAGACAACCTCCAGCCTCCTTCGCGGCTCCCCGTAGAAAATGGCCCCCGCCGGGACCCCCACGCCGAGCATCTCTTCGAGGCACAACGCCTGCGCGCAAAGCTGCACCCGGTCGGAGTCATCCTTTTTGGGCTTGCCGCGTTTGTACTCGACCGGATACGGGATTTCCGGCCCGGAGGCGTCATCGGGAGACGGGCTGTGAAATTCGACCACGTCGGCCGTCCCGGACAACCCGAGCCGAAGCGAACGTATCTGCAAACCCGACTCAACGCGGACCGACCCCTTGCGCTGCGCGGACGGAGAGTGGACGCGTTCGTGCAGGATGCGCCCCTCGGCCGTCAACCGGTTCTCGGCCCAAATCTGTTCCACGTGGATCAAGGCGCACTGCCGGGGACAGAAAATGAGGTGCTGAAGGGCCGAGATCGGAAGAAGGTCGTCTTCAGCGTACATCGAGTTCCGCCTCTATGCTCACACCGTTGGGCTTGGCGGCTTCGTCCAAATTCACAGAATAATCGGCAAATGTTCTGGCCGGTCCCGCAGCACCATTGATCCGATCCACCCTAACCAGATCAAACAGCTTATGGGCATGCGCTTTCCCCATTTTCGAATCGTGCTTGAAAACCACGAGCTTCCTTGTTGCCATCTGTCCACGGGCGGCGGAACGGTCGTGCTCGAACATGTTGACCAAGGCTTCCCAGAAAAGTTTCAGGTCTTCCTCGGAAAATCCGGTTTGCTCCGCCATGGGAGCAGAAATGAAGCCGTGACATCGGTAGAGTGCATAAGGCACCGTAAATTTGCGGCCCATGGTGCGGTTGTCGCCCTGCTGTTTTTCGGCCTCGGCTTCAGTAGCCACGGCCATTCGGGTGATGCTGTGCTCCAGCGGGACAATGGGTTCGATGCTGCGGGCGAAGGTGAGTTGCACCGGGCCACGGACCTGGCCACAGTTGGGGGCTGTCTTGAGCGACAAGACCGCACCAAACGTTCTGATGTCGTAAAACGTTTTACACATTTGGTCTCGACCTTTTAACACTTCCTCCCCTCGCGGTCGTCTCGGCTTGGCCTGTTTCAAAGTTTCATTCACTATCTTTTTAATCTCCGCCGAGGGATCAGCATCTTTCAGCCAGTCCTTGATCTCCTTTTTATCTGCGACTGCCGCAACAACTAGGTAAAGCTTATCGTCTTCATCTTCAAGAACAGAAAGCCCTTCGGGCAACCCCAACTCCTCAAACTGTTCCGCCTGTTCTTTGGAGATAAGTTGCCGGGCTTCTTCCCCAAGCTCTATGCCCAACTGTTTGAAAGCCGCAAAATGCGCATGTCCCAATACCGCCTTTTCCTTGATATAGATATCATTGGGAGCTGCCAGACCTTTTGCCAAGCTCACATAATTCCTCACTTTTCTTTTCAAGCAAACATCAGTCACCAGCCCATGTCCGGTCTCGGGATCAATACGCGGAAGGTTTCCTGCGTCAGGGTCGCCGTTGGGATTGCCGTCTTTAACGTCAAAGAGAAGCACGAAATCGTAGCGGTTCTGGATCGCATTGTTCATGGTCGTTCCTCCTTATTGGGATGTTGTTTCTATTTGACGAAAAAGGCCTGGCGCTGGTGGTAATAGCCGACCGCGAACCGTCCCTGGTCGGCCAAGCCTAGGTGGGCTGGAAAGTCGTTAATCCCGTCTATGATCTCGCCGATCATTTTCTCCAGATTGACGACCCGGCCCTGATTCTCCAGCTTTGCCAAATGGTGGTTCTTGAGCTTCATAAGGTGTGGAAAGGCTGCCACGGGTGTGGCCGAAGCGGAGCCATAGAAGCGGTCCCGGATGGTGGCGTTAATACCGGGATTGGCCTCACCTTGGATCTTTTCGAGCACGGCGAACAAGCGTCCCAGCCGGTAGCCGGGGTTGGTGTTTTCCATATCCAGTGACATGCTGATCTCCTTTTCATTTTTGAGGCAAAATCGTGTTCCAAAACGAGTATCTCGCACCAGCACAGCCTTGATGAGGGCCGCGCGGGGATAGGGCACATTCTCCAGAAGCTTTCCTGTGTTCGGGTCTCTTTTTGACTGCTCCGCTCGGCAGCGACGCACCGCGGCCGAGAGCAGTGTCTGGGGATACGGCGTCCCGGCCAGAATAGCCTCCATGGTATCGCCGGCAAGGTTGGGGGGTACATTGTCATCTTTTCCCAGCAGCGCTGTCGCCCGTAAAAGGTTGCGGAGGGTGATCGAGCGCCACTCCTTTGCGCCTTTCACCATTTCGAGGTCGTCAAAGTGGCGCCAGATGTTGTCGGCGACTTCCCGTACCGTACCGGCGTACCAGAAGCGCACGGCAATGCGCGCCGCATTGGGCGACAAGCCAAGAACATAAAAGTGTGTATCAGGATCGAGATGGGGCGGTGCGCCGGTCTCCGGTGCGCGGAACATTGCCACTATCGCTTTATAGTCCTGCTCCGGCTCGCCCTTGGCCGGTTCACCGAAAAGGTCGGCGAAGATATTCTCAATGTCGTGTCGCTTCTCGGCCCAGAAAACGGTCGTAGAATCGCCAACAAATAGGGCCTGTCGTGAGCCCCTACGCTGCAGATAATTAATTGCAGCAACATATTCCCACGAATATTTCTTACTTATTGGCGCATTGGCACCTGTCTTCTCTTTCCCTTTTCCATAAGACCAGTAAGCAGATTCATTAAACGCCATAAGATGTGACTCTGCTTTTCCAGAACCATACAACCCTCTTATTGGGTTTTCCAGGCGAGCCATTTCACCAGAATCACCTGAAAGCAGGCAGATACCCTTTTCTGATTGTTCAAGTCGGCTCCTCACTTCAATTGCGGATTTAACAGCAGCAGATGCACAAATCAGCTCTGAGTGCCCTGCCAATCTAAAAGCCAGGTTCGGATCATTCTTTGAAATTTCTTCCCATTGCGGATGGGTTTGAATGTCTTCCGAATAATGGTCTATAAACTCACAAACAGCCGTAACCCCTTCGTCAGTGTCTGCCGCAGTAAAGTACTCGTCGATTGTGGACCTGAATTTTCTCTTTTGCTCAGTCAATCTCTCCCGTTTCCCTCCATGGCTGACGCCAAATACATAACTGGCCTTGTCCCACAATAAATTCGCCTTGACATTAGAGGTTCTGCTCCCCTCAAAAATCTTTGGGACCAAGAAAGTTCTAGTTGTTTTCTTTCTACCTTCCCCCTCCCTAGTGTCGTCAAGGCCTTGAAACTTTCCTGACCGGTCAATATTGATTAGAAAAGGGATTTGCACGCGTTTAAAGCCCAGTGGCTCAATTTCAGGCACACCTTCCATGTAAAGTCGTTCATATAAGCGTCTTAATTCTTGGAGAATCATCCCCGCACCTCCTCACTGCCGATAGGTGGAACCTTTAACATCCCTCGGTCGAGACTAGCCCGAAAGAAATATGCGTGACAGGCATCGGTGCAGGTATGGATGTGGTTTTTATCGCTGCTTTGATCATGGCTGATATCATAAAGCATGAAACCAAGATCACGGGATTCTTCGATGGCTTTCGGCTCTGCCGCTTGAGAGGACCAGAGCTCAAAATGCGCGGCAAACTCCCGGCAGCCGAGATAGGGGCGGTGAAAGCACTGCCCCTTTTCCGCTCGACGTAGAAATATCTCTTCAAACTTCTTGATGTTGTCTTCGGCACCTGCCTTGGCCGTCATCTCGAAAAAGGCGTGGATAACATAGGCCACATCGCGCAGAAACAATCCTGCCCGTTGCTGCCTCTTTTCCTCGATGAACAGGCCGCCCGTGCTCGAAGACATGACCGCGCCGACCTCGTTGCGGCGCACCGACGCCCAGCGGATGGGGTTGAGCACATCGATGCGGGTGACCTGCCAGCGGATGGCCGGTTTCCAAAGAATCGCCTCCAGGACGCCTCGTGCGGCAGAAGGCGTCATGACATCGTAGGAAACACGCTCCACCTTCATCTCCGGCCGGGTGAAACAGGCATTCTCCCCTCGCACCTCAAGGCGAAAAGTTCGGCTCTTCGAGGTTTCTGCAACCATTTTTCCTCCTTTCTCTTAAGTTCACCAGATCAGTTCATCAGGGGCGTAGATGATGGATTTGTCAGGACAGAACCCCAGATGCTCGTCATAGAGGGCGCTGTGACCCTGGACGAAAATTCCGGCATGGATTTCGCGAATAGCGCCATCCAAGCGCAATCGGTCGTGCAGGTGCCTGGGCAGATTGACTACATAGCGCTGGAGTTTGCGCAGCAGCCAGCGTTCAGGCCCCAGGCGGGTCAGTTGCTCGACAAGCTTCGCGCCCTTCTCGCCGTAGGTGACTATAACAGGGGCCTGCGCGGTTTCGTCTATGAGCTTAAACTTTGCAGATGCACTGCGAAAACTGAAACGCAGTTCATCGTCAGGTTTTAAGTCGCGCAGAATGTTTCGGGCGTCCAGCCGATCAGCGCCCTGGAGCCAATAGATCTCACGGAAAAAGGCTGTGAATCGGTCGGGCGCCAGGGGGTCCGGCACGGCTTCATTAAGCAGCCGCGAGCCTATTTCGGCCGCCTGCCGCAGGACACCGACCGGTGGACGACTGGGCGGGGTGAAAACGGCCAATTCACCCTTTTCCAGCAGACCTTCTCGATTGCAACGTCCGGCGGCCTGTGCAATGGAATCAAGGCCCGCCATGGCCCGGTAGACAGCCGGAAAGTCCAGATCAACCCCCGCCTCAACCAATTGGGTGCTGACGACGCGGGTAGGCGTGCCCGCTTTCAGTCGTGCCTTGATCTCGGCGATGCGGACCGAGCGATGAGCGCCGCACATCAGGGCGGAAAGGTGGAAGGTGCCTTCGGGCATCAGGGACCAGAGCAGGCGGCAGTCATCCCGGCGATTGACGATGCACAGCACCGAAGTCAGTTGGACCAGTTCCTCTGCCAGCTCTTCCCACGACCGGGGCTCGTGGATATTCTCGGGCAGCTTCACTTCGACCCGTTTCAGGCTGCTAAAAAGACCGGCTGGGTCTTCCATTATTTCACGTATACCTTCCAGCCCTTCGAAGGTGAAACCTGGAGATTTGTGCGGGCCAAAGGCGGGCTGAGTCGCCGTGCAGAGAAGGACGGTCACTGCATAATGTTTTCGCAGTTCGTCTAGGGATTTGAGTATCGGCGTGAGAAACTCCGGGGGCAGGAGTTGGGCTTCGTCCAGTACCACAACGCTTCCGGCAATATTGTGTAATTTACGGCATCGGCTCGTGCGGCTGGCAAAAAGGGACTCGAAGAATTGTACGTTGGTGGTGACGACGATGGGGGCGTCCCAGTTTTCGCAGGCAAGCCGCGACTGTGGCGTCTCCCGCTCTTCGTCGGTTACATCAAGATTGCTGTGGTGCTCCACCACGGTATTGCCGAAAATCTTCCGAAACTCATCGGCTGTCTGTTCTATGATGCTGGTGTAAGGAATCACATAGATGATCCGTCTAATTCGTCGCTGTTCGTGGATAGCCGCGTGATGGAGGGCAAAAGCCATGGAGGAGAGGGTTTTGCCCCCACCGGTAGGGACGGTCAGACTGAAAATTCCGGGCGGGTCTTTTGCCTTTTCAACGCAGCGGGCCAGTATGCCGGCACGGATTCGGTTGACCTCGCTATCTCTTGCCACGGCCTGTTTGTCGGCCATGTATGCGCTGAAGGGAGTGAGCAGTTCCGACAAAGCAGGGAAGCCGCTGCGCTGGACAGCCTTTTCGGATTCGAAAAATTCTTCCGTGTCGAGGAAGTCGGCGTCAACCACGCAGGAAAAAAGCATCCGCAGCCAGAAGGCCGGATCGCGACCGGTAGGTTTTTCCTCGGGAAACCGTTGCCCCAGAATTTCAGCCGGAATATCGTTGGCCAAAGCGGCGTCAAGCAGTTCTTTTTGCAACAAGCGCTGAGAGAGGGCCGCCCGGCCTGTGGAATCCGCTTCCCAGTCGGGCAGCCCGGCATGGTGTCCGGCGGCGATGTAGGCCAACAACCGTCCAGCTTTGGCGAACCGCTCAACCGCATAAAGCCCGCCGGCGGTCGAGTGGTCGACTCGCGCTTTCGCCTCCAAATGCGCCTCATCGCCGGCAGCAGCCCGAAGCTTCTTTTGAAACGCCTGGGCGTATTTGCCGAGGTCGTGCCACAGGCCACCAAGCCAGCCCCACTGACGAAAACCAAAAACCGATGCAAAGTCGGCTGCTCGTTCCGCAGTTTTGAAAAGATGCTCTCCGAGTGTGTGCACCCGCCCATCTTTTGTGATGTGGGCGATAGGCTCGTTAACCATGAGCTTGTGCCTCCTCTTTGTGACAGTCATTTCATCTCAGTTCTGCCCGTTTCATTTGTTGGCCCAAAGGAGTTTTCCGGCGTTCTTCCAGGTGTTTGCGGCAAATTGCGCTCCGGCGGTTGAGTGATCGACTTTGCGGCCGGACCCGCGCAACCGGTCCTGAAACTCCTGCGACGCTTTCCCCAGATCGTGAAGCATCCCCGCCGCTCCGGCCCAGTCACGCGCCCCGAAATCGTCGGCAAAAGAGCCCGCTATGGCCGCGACATTTGCGAGATGGTTTGATAGAAGCTGCCCGTCCTTGCCGGTCCCGGAAAAGCGTGCATAAAGAGGCATGATGTCCCCCCCGCGGATGAAGATTATGAACTGCTGAAAGTCGGCGATTCGTTGGTAAAAGGCGCTGCGGAATGTGCATATTTATATCTGAGGATATGTGGTCGCGTAACAAACTACCATATCCAAAATTGAATTGGAATTTATTCGCCAAAAAGAGGGGATTGCTTGAAAGTATCAGAAAGTTCGTTGAGGCGAGGCTGCCGCGTAAAGCCGAAACGACAACCACTTCCGCCTCCGCCGACCAACGTGGCTGAGGGAAGGAAGCAAGCTGCAACACGGCGATGAGGGAAGGCGGCATAAAATCATCGTCCACAGCAGCTTCCCTGCAATTCGCCGATAGAAACCGACTTCAGAATAACCGCTCAATCTTGCAGCATATCGGGTGGCATATTTGTCGAGGGCGCCGGCGCCGGTTTGTTCGAAGTCGCCCCCGCACCGAAGATTTTACCGAGACGAGAATTTATAAAGAATTTCGTAATCGCTCACCGAGGCATGTCCCCGGTAACGAAAATCTTGATTAACGTAAATGCGTGGCCAATTGATTTTCAAGCGGCCTCTGAGAACCGAAAATCACTGGCATATGATTCTCCTAACCAGCCCACCTGTTGCGGAATCTCTGATCTCAACGGTCGAGACCCCGGTCTTTTTATCGAGACCCAGGACCGCCAATCCGGCACGGCCGCTGTGATCGAGATCAGGGATCACCGCCAGGCCGCGTGGAGCGGAGATGTAGCTTAGAGGGACGTCTCTGATCAACAATCCCGTGGTGGCGTCCCTAATTTGGACGATGACCTTCCCGGTTGCCTGGACCGACCCGAGCACCCCCTGTTCCTCCAAACCTTAAGAGGTTTATGCGTCTATAGCGACCTCCAGGGGAAAAGGATCGAGCAACCGCCCTCCGGCTTCGCGAGGCGAACAGCAAACCGGCCCGGGATTCTACTGGGCAATGTTCATGCCGCGGTAAGTAATATTTGCCTTATTTCTCGGAACTGGAATTGATGGCGCCAAACGGGTCTTTGAAGTACATGCACATGCTAAGGCAGCCGTCGGACCGGAATCGTTCCTCCGCAAAACTTGTCACGTTGCGGGCAGTTTTTGGCGTTCGCAAGGGACGCCCCGTATATTTTTGCATTCAGAAGCGCCTGATCCTCTAGACATAAAATGTAAAATGCGTGTCACTGCCCCGCGGTTGCACAGGCACATGAGAAACCGGCTGCACGCCTCAAGGATAGCCAAGTCTCCCGAGCGTGTCCCGGGAAAGCTGTCCTTTCAAAGGACGGTGGAATTGGAGCAAGTGTTGATTCGTGTTCGCGAAGCGCACCGTTATTATTGGCGAAGCGACACCCCCGCGGAAGAATGGTTGCTTATCGAATGGCCTCACGGTGAACTTGAACCCACAAAATACCGGCTCTCGAACCTTGATGCTCAGATCTCCCCGCGGGACCTTGTGTACACTGCAAAGCTGCGCCGGCGTATCGAGCGCGATTACCAGGAACTCAAACAGGAAATCGGACTTGGGCATTTTGAGGGCGGAGGATGGCGGGGCTTTCACCATCATGCCACTCTTTGCATCGCCGCCTACGCCTTCTTGGTGGCCGAGCGCGGTTCTTCCCCCCCCCTCAGCGCCCGACTTCCGACCATCCTTCACGGCGCCTCAAGTTCCCGGAGGTTGGAGACCAAGGGGTTCTCCCACAGAGACCGGAGCGACATAGTCCGTTTTCTTTGGCCACAATAAAGAGGAAGCTCGTGCTCATTCTCGTTAGCAACCTGTTCCGGTGTCCCTGCTGTAATCAGATCAACCGGATACGATGAACTCTGTTTATGACCTGCATCGAGCGATTCTTTTGCCGATTAAGTCGGATCGTCATTCCGGCTTTCGCCGGAATGACGCCGTTCCGTGGGGTGAATCGCTCAAATTCGGTATGACACAGTAGTACTAAAAGCAAACTGGAATTCCCAAACCGAAGAGCGGGTTCGCTTTCCCGGTTGACTTCCGGCGCCGCGAATGCCATATTAATTGACAATCAAAAGGGAGTAGCTACTCGGGCAAAGTCACCAATACGGCCTAAACAGCCTGGCTTTGTCGTTGGTTAATTGCCAATTAGCGAGACTTTTGGCGTGTAATTCATGCTGAAGGTCTCGCTTTTTTTTACAGAAAGGCCGGGCCTGCGGCGGATCGGACATCCAAAGACACTCGGACGGACATGATCCACGATTAGCGGGAGGTAAGATGATCGAATTGGGAGTTTTGGGTCACATTGAATTCACGTGGGGATTTCTATCCGCGCTGATGAGCATTGTGATTATCGACCTGGTGCTGGCAGGCGATAATGCCGTGGTCATCGCCATGGCGGTGAAAAACCTGACCGGCCGCACCCGCACCATTGGGATCGCCCTGGGCGCGGCCGGGGCCGTCATGGTGCGCGTTTTCGCCACCTTTTTGGTCTCCCAACTCCTGACGATGCCGTTCATCAAGCTGGCGGGGGGCGCTCTCCTTCTCTGGATCGCGGTGAAGCTGCTCGTGCAAGGCTCGGAAAATACCGGGCACAAGGAGGCCGGAGGCCTTTGGCAGGCCCTCTGGATCATCATCGTGGCGGACATGAGCATGGGAATCGATAACATGCTGGCAGTGGGAGCAGCCTCTCATGGAAACCTGCTCCTTCTCTTGTTCGGCTTGGGTTTGAGTATTCCACTTGTGGTCTTCATGAGCAATTTTCTTTCCAGGCTGATGGATAGATATCCCATTATCCTCTACTTGGGCGCCGGCATACTGGGGAAGGTCGGCGGGGAGATGATGATCACGGACCCCTTCGTTGAAGGCCTCCTGCATCCGACCGCGGTGGCCAGGTATGCGGTTATGATCTTCTGCACCATCGCGGTGATCGCCGTCGGCAGGCTCATTGTGCTTCGGCGAGGGAAGGAGGAACCTGGCGCACCGCATACGGAGGCGGCGCCGGTAAAGGTAAACGATTAAGCATCTTCCGCTCGACAACGCGGGATGGTTTATGTGGAAGACGCTTTCGATTTCTACCAACCACTTGGCTTGAATTTTTCGAGTCCGGTCAGCTCTCCAATAGAAAGGAAGATATGAGAAAGTATTACGGGTTCCGTTCCTTGGTCGCTTTGTCGGTCCTGGCATTTTTTACGACCTTTGTTTTCATCGAATCCAGCGCGTGGGCGCGGGCGGGAGGTGGAGGGTCCAGCGGCAGCCGGAGCAGCCGGAGTTTTTCTTCACCCGGCATGCCTTCAGGCCCCTCCGCGGGGTCCCCCGGAATGAGCGCACCCGGAAGGGGTCCAACTCCGGGGATGCCGACTCAACCCCAGGGCGGGTTCATCAGTCGCAATCCCTTTATGGCGGGAATGGCCGGAGGCCTGGCTGGGGGCATGCTGGGCGGCATGCTCTTTGGGGGCGCCGGCCACGCTGCGGCGGGACCGGGCGCAGGGGGAGGCGGTATCGGCCTGCTCGATATAGCTATCATAGGGTTACTCCTCTTCTTGGCGTGGAGGTTTTTCAAGAGGCGCCGAGCCGTTGCCTACCGGGGAGCAGACCCGTCACAGGCCTATGCGGAGCCGGATTACACGGCGCCCTCTCAAGCGACGGCATACACACCGCCAACCGAGGTGGAAGAAGGCTACCTCAGGTTTCGGCAGACCGATCCGGGCTTTTCCGAAGCAGCCCTCAAGGAGACTTTTGAAGATATTTTCTTCCGCGTCCAGGCCGCCTGGATGAACCAAAGCCTGGCCGGTGTACAGGGGCTGCTCACATCGGAAATGACCGCTTATTTTGCCGGTGAGTTCGAGGCGATGAGAAGGCGGGGCCGGATCAACCGCCTCGAAAACATCGCGATACGGCAAGTGGAACCCTCCGAAATTTGGCAGGAAGCCGACGGAGATTATGTCACCGTTCTTATTACCGCCAACCTGCTCGATTATACGGTGGAAGAACAGACCGGGCAAATTGTCGGAGGAGACAAACTGAATCCGGTGAAGTTCCAGGAATTCTGGACATTTTTCCGGGCATTAGGGTCTTCCGAATGGCAACTTGCCGCAATCAATCAGCCCGGGGAGGAGTTGGGACGCGCCAATTAGGCTGTTTGCCGCCGGGCGGCCCATGTTTTTCGTGGGTTTCCCGGATGGTTAAGTGTCTAGGCAACTTCAAGACCAGACGGGAACCAATTCACCACCTTCGGATGAGAAAGCATATGGCCCATCAGGAGGATGAGCGCGAAGCCGGATGTTTGGATTCCGGTATCGGCTCGGGAATTTGTACTGACGACCTTTAGCGAAACTAAAGACATGGAAAGGATTAAATCATGGAGCACCGGACAAAAGCGGGAATGACACTTGCGGAATTGATCAAGAAGGCGATGCACGACCTTGAAATCACAAATGCGGAGTTCGAGGAAATCATGAGTCTGGCCGGCGCCGACGGTCATGTTGATGCGACAGAACAACGAATGCTTGCCGAGCTCCAGGCGATGATCGCCTCGGGCACGGTTAAAAGGGTCAAAGCTTAGTGTAGACCCTCCCTGGGATCGATATTCCATCTTGCAGGTGCGGGCGGGGCTGATTTTCAACACGCTTCAACCTGATAGGCGCCCGCATTTATTGGGGGTCCCGCTCCAGTTACAAATCCTATCAAAAAGGACCGTCCCTCCGGTCCGCGGGAGAAAAGCCCGAACTGACCGGAGGGAGGTCCTCAATCGAGTCCACTCATGCTGAAGGTACAGTGGACCTTTGCCTCGTTCCCATGCTCCCGCGTGGGAATGCATACTGAAGAAGATGAGGAACTCCCCATATGCATTCCCACGCGGGAGCATGGGAACGAGGGATACTCCGGTAGAGGTACATAGAAATCTGCCCTAAAACGGCATAATAATATTTTCTACATCCCTAAGAAGGCTGTCTTCGAATTGGACACGGCTGGCGGCGAAACGGTGTTATCACACCTGTACCTTTTTGCTCACAAAGGATGGCTCGTAAAATATCGTTTTACCTACCCGAGCAAGTACAATCATGTAGTTGAGCCCGAGATTGAACGATTCATCGGTTTGTTTCAGTGGCCATGAACTCCAACTGCGGTTTGCAGCCGGACACCCAGCCACGGGTGACACCGGCAGCGTGCCCTCCTTGCCCGGCGCGGAGGCAAGAGGGCTTATCCAAAATCAAGCGCCCGACACTTTGCCTTTACGTTGTTGCTCATAATCAACAGCCCACTTAATCGATTTTAGGTAGCGGTCTGTAGCCTCCACCATGGCCCGATTAAAGGCGAAATCGAGTGCAAGTCCAAACTTCTTCGTGAGATCGGAAGTCATAATCCTCACATACTCCTTAAGTTCGGGGGTACTCAGCGACCGCAGCGCATAAAGCCTCTTCCCCACAACAACAGGCTCCACCATCACCATGAGCATAGGACGATTCCGCTCCATGTCCTCGGTAATTTTAGCCGGCGGAGTTTGCTTGTCGGGAGGAAGCAGCGCCATACTGCCCATAGTGTAGGCAAGCTGCATGCTTTGAGAAAAAGTGACGTATGATTCTGTTATTTTGCACGCCCTATCAAGTTCTTGAATTAATTTTGTCCTTTCCGGCGGGGCGGGGTTCTGCCGAAGATTGGCCATGAATGCCTCCATTTCGGTGTCTGACTCGGGAAGTGAGGCCTTCATGAAAAGCTCTTCACATTTCTTTCCCAAAGGAGTTGCATACCATTCAAGCGCCTGGCGGATATCCTCCGGGCTCGTTCTGGCGCCGAGTTCCCGTAAAATGGCTTGTTCGAGCCGTTCTGGAGCAAATGCGGCTGCCATAAAGCTTCTCATGCCGGCAAGCACCTGTTTGTCCGGAATCCTGGCAGGTGGAAGGCCTTCACATTCCTTGTCGAAATCCCTCATTACCCTATCAGCGCTGATTGATAGCCTTTCTCTCAGGTTTAACTTGAGAGCCACTTCTTTGAGAAGATAATCTTCAGGCGGCTTCCTCTTCAGAACGAATCTTCGCCCGTCCCCGGTGACCATGATAAATTCGTGTTCGGATATTGAGACTATTTTGCCGAAGTTGAGCTTTTTGTGGGAGCCGTTATTTGGCTTTTCATAAATACCGGAGACAAGTAATCGGCCCTTCTCAATCTTCCATTCCCCTTTGATCGACCTCTCTTCGGCTCCTCTCAGTGTCAGGGCCATGTGGAAGAATTCAAAATTTCCGTTGGAAAAAAAAGTACTCTCAATTCTTTCAATTGAATCCGCTTCATAGACCCAAGACCCCGGCAAAGCATTCCTTAAATGGATATCATTGGCAGCCGCTTCAGTGTCCTGTGTTGGGACCGTTCGATTGACCGGGGAATGCCGCGTTACTGAATTGATTGGGGTTAAGGGCGCGGTAGAGCATGAGGCAAGTGAGAGCGAAATAAAAGATGCGACAAATAATCCGAATCTTACACGCGATCTCATGGTTCAATCCTCCCATGTACAAAATGCGGCGGAATTAAAGTTCATTTGCTGGTGGGCAAAGTCTACCGTCCAGATCAGGGCGGGTGATATTCATTGGATACTCTTAAGTGGGCTGATTTGCCCTTGAGCATACCGAATTCTTCCCAGGATTTCAATCGGTGTATGGCAAGTAACGCCATGACGCAATGGGGCCGGGCCAAGCTAACATCTTGATATTTACAACATAAGTGTTCAACAAATTGGACTTTTCATCGCTTGAGCGACGTTTTTAGCCTCAGAATCGCCGCATCCAACAACAGAAGGTTGCATAAGCCGGATTCGCCTCCCCCCGCCTTCTTCCCGAGTTTACCCTTTTCGATCTCAGCAAAACGTATAGAATGGGGCAGGCAATTTGTGGTGAAGCCTTCATTCGATTGCGTCAAAATACCTCATGAGATTGCACGCTATGTCTGTGGATGGCCGGAGCGAGGCGCAACCAATCAGCGGAACAAATCTGACACGAAAGGATTTGAGGCGGGCAGCCTATGAGCACGACCAGGCGGGAGATCATGGCCTTATTATCCGGGGGGGAGCATGGGGCAAAGAGCATCTCGAAAATCATTCGCATCAGCGAAAAGGAGGTCTACGAACACCTCGAACACATTAACCGCACACTAGAATCACAGAATATGAGGCTGAAAATAAACCCGGCGCCCTGCCTGGAGTGCGGCTTCAAATTTGACATATCTACTACTATTTTAAGCACCGGCTAACCCTTGCTGCATAAGGATTTGCTGATTAGGCTGATTTTATGAGCACAACCAGGCAGGAAATCATGGTCCTTTTATCTGAGGGCGAATATGGAGCAAAGGACATCTCCAAAATCATCCGTATCGGCGAAAAGGAGGTCTTTACGCACCTTGAGCACATTAACCGTTCACTCAAGTCACAGAAAATGAGGCTGAAAATAAACCCGGCGGTATGTCTTACCTGCGGATTTAAATTCGAAGCACGAAATCGGTTTTCGTCGCCGGGAAAATGCCCTAAATGTAAGGGCGAACATATCCAGGACCCGAAATATATTTTATTTAGCGTCAAGTGAAGGGACCAGAACACCATCCCGTTGGTTGGGTTTAAGCAGGACTTTTCGCCCATTCCTCGACTTCTGTCAAAACCATGATGACATCGCATCAACGCGCAAGCATGTGATTTTCGTGTACGGCACACTTCGACGCGGCCTATGGAACCATTACTTATAGTATTCACCCCTGCTGAACTGCCCGATGCCCGCGATGATATTTGACGGCGGTTTTCCCCCGCAACCGTTATCCATTCGATTCCTTCGACTTTATGCGATCAACGACCAATACACCCTTGCAACCGCGCAGTCAGTTCAGAGATAATGAGAGATGATTGCAGTGAACCAAAAGTCCTTTCTCCAACAGCATCGGAAAAGGGTTATCGAGGGGCTGAGGAATTAACCATGAAGAGTGGATCGAACGATCTCTGCCTCTGCGGCGGCGGGACCAAATTCAAGGAGTGCTGCGCCAATAAGCAGAAAGCTGAAGCGCAGCGAGTCATGCTTGATGCGGCAGTAAAAGAAGTGCGGGAGCTGCTCGAAAGCCGCAGCTTTGCCTCGCTGGAAGAGGCCAATGACTTCTTACGCCAGCATATGCAAGAGCGAAACCGGGCGCCCAAGGATGAGTTTGACGGCCTGTCATCGGAACAGATGCACCGTTTTCTGCATTTTCCGTTCGAGTCGCCCGATCTGGTCAGTTTCCCGTCGCCTCTTGATGTTGCTCCTGAAGCCCCGATCCTTTCCCTCTTCAGCCTGTTAATTGAAAGACTTGGCGATCAGGGCGTAAAGGCGACCACTACCGGCAATCTCCCGCGTAATTTATGCAGGGACATTGCCATGGCACACCTGGGAGATGAGAATTACAGGGAAACCTTCCGATACGGCGAACTGCGAACGGAACCGGAGTTCTTCGATCTGCATGTCACCCGGCTTGTCTCCGGACTGAGCGGATTCGTAAGGAAGTACAAGGGAAAATTCCTTGTCAGCGGCGAGTGCCGGAAACTGCTGAATAAACATGGTCCGGCCGGCATTTACCCGCGCCTTTTCCGTGAATTTACCACCAAGTACAACTGGGCATATCGGGGCGGCTTGCGGGAAATCCCCTTCATCCAGCAGTCTTTTCTGTTCAGCCTCTATCTACTCAAAAGACATGGGACCGAGTGGCAATCGAGCCGGTTCTATGAGGACTGGTTCCTGCGAGCGTTCCCGGCGGTGCTGCAGGAGGTCTTGCCTGTTGGAGATTATTTCTCGCCGGAACAGGTCCTGCGCCGTTGCTATTCATCACGTTGTCTTGATAGCTTTGCCGGCTTCCTGGGGCTGGTGGAAATTCAGCGCGACTCCGGCAAGCGTTTTAGTGAGGATTTCCGCTTGAGAAAACTTCCGCTCCTTGATCATGTCGTCCAGTTTCATCTGTGAGGTGAGAAGATGGCCAAGAAGAAAGATCCGGTTGATCCGCTAAATGATTTGCTGGCGGCGGCCAAGGCGGAAGAATGGAGCGAGCATGAGCCCAAACTGATAAAGCGGCTCGACGATGCCTGGACGTCGGAGCGCTTGAAGATCCTGATGCACCGCAAAGAGTACGAGAAAGCTCTTGCGGTGCTGCTAAAGGCGAACTATCCCAGCCGTACCTGGGATTCAAGCGAAGAACTGCAGACAGCCAAGCAACTGGAGACCCGCTTTCCCGATCAGATCCTCACCTATTATCTTTCCGGGCTTGGCAACCTTAACAGCAATGCAACCCGAAAAGAGTATGCTGAACTGGCTAGGGTCATGCTCAAAGTCAGGCACTTGCTGGTCGATGTCTTGAAAGACGGGAATCGCTGGAAGACGTTTGCCGGCAAAGTTAAGAGGGATAATCTTCGCCGGCCCGCATTTCAGGAGGAATTCGCGAAGGTCATTCCGGGATGGCGGGAATTGGTCTGATATTTGTCGCACGGAATAATCCGCAATAATAAGAAAATTGGCCCAACATAAACTGCCCTCAGCCGATGCCAACCCCTAATTGGGCCCGTGAAAACCCGCTCTCTCAGGCTTTCGCTGGTTGGCCCTGGTTTCCGTATGGGGGAAAGGGAGGAATGGGGGCCAATGTTGTTGCTTTAAGGATTTGTCAGCTTTTCCGACCGGTTGGCACACCATTTATTGTGCGCCCGCTTGGTAATTCTGGGCTGGGTGGGCCTGGGTTTTTGGGGTCGGTAGTATCTCACAGCGGCAATCCGGTCAAGGATTTCGGAGAAGATTGTGGCGGCTTTCTCCGCATCGTCGGGAACGAGCACGGCCGCTTCGGCGGCAATGACCATAATGGCGCTCTTTAACTGGCACTGCCCGACATCTGAATTCAATCTCTTCGAGGCGAGCACCATCAGGGTCCTGGCGATTACTGTCATAAGCAGCACGGCAAAGAGTTCCTGGCGGATGCCATTGCCGGTCTTTCCATGGAACTCCTCGATGCCGAGCACGATCTTTTCGTTTCTGTAGTGGCCTTCTATTGCCCAGCGGCGGAAGTAGAGTTCAACAATCTGTTCTTTGAAGAAAGTGCTTTTATTGAGCAAGTTGGTGAGCAAGACGGAGATCGCGCCATCGGGGCTTTCCAGCCTAATGACTCTGAGTTGGATGAGATTGGCCTTTCTGCGTTGCTTGGCGCTCGCGTGGCGCAGGTAATTGCTCGAAGGGGTGATGAGGATGAAATCCTCGTCTTTGCCTTCTCGGATGAATGCCTCGACGGCGGGAAAAGTGGATTGGGCCGGGCAGCGGAAAAGAAAATAGCCCTTGTGGTGCTCTCTCAAAGTTCGGATGAAGGCATAACTGGGAAACCCTTGATCATAGAGCAGTACGCTATTTGGTGGAATATGAGACAGCAGGCTTTGAGCCTGATCGCGCTCTGAGTCATGGATGCTGCCGACGACTCTGGCTACGGGCAATTGTCTAAAGACATCGTAGGCAGTCATAACGAGGCACTGGGGGTAGTGGCCTTTACCGTCATGATCGAGACCGCTTTCGGGATCGAATTCGGCGCGGATCTGTTCCGTTGCGGGAAGAGTAAACCTGGAGCCGTCGATGGCATATACGGACATGTCATGCCATAGGGAAGAAGGATCACGCGGCCGGAGGCTGTAGGCCAACGCCACAGCCCGGCCCAGGATGTCCTGGAAGAGATGGTCCACGGGACCTTTTTTCTTGCTCGGGTAACGTTGCCGGGACGAGCAAATGGAACAAGATCGCACATCGCCTCTTCTCTTTCATCACCCAAAACTGGCGCGGAAAGCCCTTGGTCACTCATGAGGTCATAGTCAACCTCATAGCAGCGACTTCCACGAAGAAGGGCCTTCAGGTCCGATGCCAACTCGACACCAATTCATATCCCAAAGGGATCAAAGTCTCAGACGAAGTGATGGCCAACATTAACATTGAAAGGGACTCATTCCACGGAGAGTGGAACCACACCATCTCTCCAAGATCCCATCGAGTTGATGGAGTTATTGGATGACAGTCCCTAATCCGGTGCCTTGAATTTGCAACTCCAGGCGAAAACCTGGAATTCGGGCCACTCTATTTCCTGCCCAACTGAAAATAGTGCACCCAAGATCTTTTTTCAGACGGGACAATTCTTTTTGCTGCCTGCTCAGCCTCTTCCTTGGACCCTCCACTTGCCACGATCAAACCTTCCAGTACGGCAAACCAACCTTGGCTGATCCCAACCTCGCTGAACCGCTTTCGATAATATCGCGCATGGATTCTTCCCATTTCCTGGTGATAGAGCAGTCTGAGGGCTGGTTTCTCCCACTTGTGTAGTATTGTAGGCAGCAAAAAAGTAAGAGCGAAAGGGATCGAACAACGCATTCATGGTAAGGAGGCTGTGGTCTATAAACGAAAACCTTCAGGCTTCCACTGCCCCCACTTCAGTTGTGGGCGAAACTCGACGCAACTTGTGGACTTGACCAGTCCCAGAAACCTCCAGTAAGTGGCGGACAAGAGATCAATAATCAAGAAGGCGATGATCGTCAGCGGAATGCCCGTCCTGACGAATTCTTGAACCGATAAGGCATGCTGCCTTTTAATACCCTGAAACAGCAATCCAATTGAGTCATCGGCAATTGTCTGGACTAGCGCTGCCTGTGATGAGGTGCTTCACCTCCCCGACTGAAGAAGCCTGGCCCTTCGATTACGCTCAGGCCAGGTTTCTCTCTTCCGCCCCCCTCCTCTTCGACTTTTGTCCAGTGTGATACTCGCACTATCCTTCTCAAGCGCAAATAGTTGAGGGCGACATCCCGGCTATCTAATTTCTGTCTATTGAGGTGATACAAAAGGTTTTGTCTCAATGATCGCAGGCCAGACCGTCGCCAGCACCCCCTTTTGCCACTGAACCAAATAAGTTGGCAACGAGTTCTGTTGGCCCTTATTTTCGTAGGATATAAACCTAACGGGACCGAAAGCAGTCATCATGTTCGTTTTCACAAGGGCTTCACGAATGCCCCGCGGAGTAAGTTCCTTCGACCTTTTGAGCGCGTCTGCAAGAACGTGGATGGAAGCATATGCCTCAGCACCATGGTAGTCTGTTTCGGCCTCGAATCTTTTCCGATAATTGTTGGAGTATTCCTTCGCTCCTGGATATGGGACTTGCGGTGTCCACAGAGTCGCCGAAAGTACGTTTTCCGCAGCACTGCCGGCAAGCTCGTAGAACTCCGGCAAAGTGAAACCGGCGCCGGCGCCAGCAAATACTGTGGGAGCAAAATTCAGCTCTTTGGATTGTTTCATAAGCAGGGCCGCTTCATGAACATAAGAGATCATATAGACCACATCAGGCTTGGCTGCCTTGGCCTTACCGAGCAATGGTTTGAAATCCACGGTGCCCGGCTCGTAGCCTTCCTGCAAGACTATCTTCCACCCCAACTCAGTGGCTTGCTCGGAAAACTCTATGGCGCCCGCGCGACCAAACAGGCCACTGTCATGCAGTATGGCAACGCTTTTGTGCTTCAGCTCCCCATGGAGAAACTCAATGAGAGTTTTGGAGTATTCACTGAGGGGCTGGTTGAGACGGAACACGTAGTCCCAACCCCTCTCGGTAATCATGTCCGCCGACCCGGTCGTGACCAGGAAAGGTATGCCTAGGCGATTTGCCAAAAATGCCACAGCAAGTGTAACATCAGAAGAGTATCCGCCGGTCAGAGCGACCACTTTATCTTGCTCGACCAGTTTTCCAACCGCTGATCGACCTGTGTCGATCCTAGACGCATCATCTGCGAACACGAGCTCAATAGGCCTCCCGTTGACACCGCCGGCAGAGTTAATTTCCTCCATCCCCATAATAAAAGAGTTCTTTTCAATATTACCGAATTTCGATAGATTCCCCGACAAAGGAAGCACCACTCCCACCCTGATGGGAGATTCGTCAGGTCCAGCCATCGTGGCTGCTGCCCAGGCTACAAGGGCCACGACTACCGTCAAGCTTATGATTACCGCGAACTTTTTCATTTGTCTCTCCTCAAAAACATCAAGCGTCCGGCATTGCCCAATCCAATTTTTAATTTCATGCCACGCCAACCCTGCCTCACCTTACTCTTCTATATCCTCAGCAAGAACGCGCCAATCAGGTAACCGACCACCGTAGCAGTTCCGACACCTATCCATCCGGGAATCATAAAACTGTGATTCAGAAGATATTTGCCGATATGGGTTGTGCCGGTCCGGTCGAAGTTAATAGCGGAAAGATCGCTCGGATAAAAGCAGAAGAAAAAGTAAGCGTAGCACGCTGGAATCATTCCTATCAAGAGATTGATGGGAATGTTAAGCGCAAAACCGATCGGCACCATGATGAGCAGGCACGCCGCCTGGCTTTTCACAAACGCCGAAACCGCAAACATCGCAACTGCAAAGAGCCAGGAGTAATGGCTGACCATTGCCTGCATATTGTCAACCAGGACTTTTTTGTTTGTATCGATAAAGGTTTCGCTCATCCAGGCTATGCCCATAATCGCGATCACCGCCACCATTCCAGCTCTGAACACCGAAGACGCGGCAACCTCCTTTGCCGTGGCTCGCGAGTAGAGCATAATAACAGCACCGGTTGTGAGCATGATAATCTGCACGATGATGGTCATTGAGACCGGTTTATTGTCAATAACGGGTGCCAGCTTAAACATGGCGACAAGAACAATCGCACCGACCCCCGCAAAAAAGAGCAAAACAGAGAGCTTTGCCTTCATTGATATGCTTTCATCCAAGAGGGTTGCCCCCTCCTCCAGTTGAGCGCGGAAGTCCGGATCTTTCATCCGCTCCTGGAACTCGGGATCCTTGTCCAAGTCCTTGCCGCGCTTCAGGCTCCAGAGCGCAGCCAGAAAGACGCCTATGGCGGTTGCCGGGATGGTGACGGTGAGAATGTTCAAAAGGGTGATGTTATGTCCGACTTTGAGGGCCATGGCGAGAAAGCTGGTTACCGCCGCTGCGATGGGACTTGCCGTGATCCCCATTTGCGAGGCAATGGAAGAGACCGCCATAGGACGTTCCGGACGTATTCCGGTCCTGTAGGAAACGTCCGCAATAATAGGCTGCAGCATATAGACCGCATGGCCGGTTCCGACAAGCATGGTCAGTACGTAGGTGCAGAAAGGAGCGAGAAAAACGATGTTGCCAGGATGCTTGCGCAGCAGTTTTTCAGCCAGCTGCACCATGTAGGTCAGACCGCCGGCTGCGTGGAGGGTGGAAGAGGCCGCGACAACAGCTATGATGATGAGCATGACATCAATCGGAGGAGAGCCTGGTTTCATGCCGAAGGCAAAGGTGAAGACGGTCACTCCGGTACCGCCGATAAGGCCGAGTCCAATTCCACCGACGCGAATGCCGAAGTAAATTGCTACTAAAAGAACTCCGAATTCTACCCAGAACATTGTTTGTCTCCTTTCGTTTCGCCCGTGCGTTCAGCTCTCCCGAATTCTTTGAGGTTGCCTCCGGCCGTCACCTTGGATCTCGATCAATTTTTCATTACATGAACGAGTGTATGAGCAACTTCATTGCTTGTAAATATTCGGAACATTTAATGTATTTATTCTTTAAAGATGATTTTGTTCATTTTGCTCACGCTGAGCGGAATCGATCCGGGGCGCCCTGGGGTGCCGCCCGGGAGGTGAATGGTTCGAAATAAGCGGTGGAATTAAAAAGGAGTGGAGGGGAGAAGCGTTAGGGGGGTGTCAGGATTCAGGTAAAGACTGAGCGGGATCGCAAAATCCCGCTGGGATTTTCCGGCCGGAATTCCGGATAAGCTCAGGTGACACGGAAATAACGCCTTTCGGGGCGGCCAACTACCCCATAGAGCAGGTCCGCGGCCAGGAAACCCTCACTGATGAGATATTCCAGGTACCTGCGGGCCGTGGAACGGCTCAGGGCGATCTGCTCCGCGACTTCTTCAGCGCTGAAGCTCTTATCGGACGGGGACGAAAATACGTTTCGAATCTTACGCAAAGTCAGCGGGTCAACTCCTTTCGGCATTTGTAAATCTCCGGCTTGTGGGGCGATATTCGGACGAAGCAGCCGGTCGATATCTTTCTGGTCCAGGTCTCCGCCTGCTCGCAGGCTTGTAAAATAGTCGCGATACTTGCCCAAAGACTCCTGGAAGCGGGCCAAAACGACAGGTTTGACAATGTAATCGAAAACCCCGCCGTGAAGCGCCTCTCTCAAGGAGTTCATTTCGCGGGCGGCAGTAATCAGAATTACGTCGACCGGCACTGCCCCCGCCCTCAGTCTTCGAAGCAGATCCAACCCGTTCCCTTCCGGAAAAAACAAATCCAGCAGCACCAGGTCAGGGACGAGTACTTCGGTCATTTCCTCTGCGTCGGCAATCGTATTCGCTATCCCCACCACCTCGAATCCGTATGTCTTCTCGGTAAAGCGGCGGTGCAACTCGGAAATACGCAGGTCATCCTCGACGACCAGCACACGGATGGGTGCATCGTTTGCCATTTTTCGGTTCCTCAGCGCACGGTCGGGGCCTTTGCCCCAGTCTCTCCGGCCCGGCTCTTCGGGATGGTGACGGTAAATAGAGCGCCACCCAATTCCCCCTTGGAAAAAGTCACTGTGCCGCCCAAGGCATCAACCGCTCTTTGCACCAGATAGAGCCCCATTCCTCGCGTTTGGCTGCCGCTGGTGGTCACGCCTTTTTCAAACAACCTGTCCGCGATCTCAGGGGTGACGCCCGGGCCCGAATCTTCAACCTCTATGATCAAATCGATCCCCAGATCGGTGAAAAATAGACGGACCTCGCCAAAATCGCCGGATGAGCGTACTGCCTCGAAAGCATTGTTTATCAGGTTTCCCAGAATTGTGAGCAAATGTGCGCGCTCGATCTGGGGCGGTAGGTCGACGAACGAGCTGTCAGGCTCAAGAGTGAGGTTTACCTTCAGCTCGCGTGCGCGGCTGAATTTCCCCAGGATTATTCCTGCGACTATCGGGTCGGGAACGGCTTCCGTGAGGATATTAACGAGATCCTGGTATCCGCTAGCCTCCGTAAGGATGAGTTCAAGCGCTTCCGCCTGTGCTCCGATCTGGATCAGACCGGCGATCGTGTGCAGCTTGTTGGAGTGCTCGTGTGTCTGAGCCCGAAGGAGTTCGGAGTATTCCCGCATGTGCAGAAGCTTGCGCGCAAGGTTGTCAATCTCATCCTTCGGGCGAAAGCTGGCAACCGCTCCGGTAACCGTGCCGACGACTTTCAAGGGAAGCACGTTGACGATCATGGCGCGCTCGGCAATAGAAATCTCCTGGTCGAGAATCCTTCCCTTCGTCAGGAACGCCTCCTCCATCTCACTGCATGGACATAAATCCGTCAGGAAACATCCGCGAAGGTCTTCATCGGAAGGCTGTCCAAGGTAAAGGCGCGCGGCCCGGTTGACCAGCGTAAGGCGTCCCGCGCTGTCTACGGCCACCACACCCTCGCGGATGGTCTCGATTATTGCATTCCGCTCCTCGAACATGGTGGCGATCTCATGCGGCTCAAGGCCGAAAATGGCGGCTTTGAATCTCCTTGCGATGGCTGCGGCGCCAACTGCCCCTATGAGCAGCACCCCGACCACATACCCCAGGATCTTCCTTCGCTGCGCGCCAAGTTCTTTTTCGATCCCGGTTTGCAGGTAGCCTACGGCAACAAAGCCGATAACCTCTTGTCGACCCCCGTTCACCGGCACAAAGCCGCGCATCGAAGGTCCCAGCGTACCCACCGCCTGAGAAACATAGGACTTCCCTTGCTCGACCGCGGGGTGAAAATCTCCCCCGGCAAAGGTCTCCCCGATTCTTCCCGGATCGGGATGGCTGAATCGAGTGCCCTGCCTGTCACAGACCACGATGTACTCGGCGGCTGTCGCCTGACGTATCTTTTCAACCACTGCCTGGACGATTTGAGGATTGTTCGTTTGCAGCCCCTCGCTGACAATTGAGTTCTGAGCGACTGAGTGGGCGAGGACCAGCGTTTTCTCACCGATTTGGTGCAGCAGGATGCCGCGGATTGAATCGGTTGCAAGCAGGCCGATTAACATCACCAGGAGACCGAGCAGTGTGATGACCAGTAAGGTGAGCCAGAGCTGCAGACCACGAGGCAAAATGCGAAACAGTATTCGGTGAGGGGAATTCAACCGATTCCTCCCAAAGGGCTGCATCTCCGGACAAGGTGAGTTCAAACCCAAGCTGCCCCAGGATTGGGAAAACCACATCAGGGTTGTTTCGAATCTTATCTTTTTTGAACGTCGATAGCAAATCTGATTTGAATGGAGAACCTATGTTTCTTGCCTTGTATTTACCAGATAGCTTCACTACTGTCCGGCAAAATTCTGATCATTCGTTACAAGTATTGAATTTCTAAGGCTCTTTGAGACAATTTTTCGTTTTCGATTTGAATTTGGACCGACGTCACCCTCCCAGCATATCTGGGCGGGTTGCCATGAGTTCCGGCCAAATCGTTTTCAGGCAACTGTTGAGCGACTCACAACGGCATGATGTGAACCTCCATTTTGTGGCTGACGTCAGAAAGCGGCTCAAGACTGAGTGCTTGCTCCACACTTCCCGACAAGCTATGGGAGTGAACATCTTCGGAAAAAAACCAATCATATTGCCAGGTTCCGATGTGTTCAACCAAACTACCGAAGGGCGTCACCATGGGAACCGTTCGCTTTTATTCACGAATTAACCGGACAGTAGTGAGATAGCTTCCCAAATGGACGTTTCTTTGACCTTAACAAGGCTTTTGCCCGCACGCTTGGCTATGATTCGTCGGCAGAGGTATGGAACACCGTAAGCGACATCGCCTGACAACTCTATGTCAATTCCGAGCGCCGCTCCGAACTGCTCCGCCTGATCGAGGAGAAGGGAACGGCTCAGGATTTTGAGGTACAGGTATCCATGAAGGACAAGAGCACTGCATGGATTACTCTCAATATACGTGCTGTTCCTGACATAAATGGAAAGATTATCCACCTCGAAGGTACTGCTCAAAACGTCACCGACAGTAAGATCCTTGAAGCCCAGTTGAATCAGGCAAAGAAGTTGGAGGGCGCTTCGCAACAGCGATCACCTTCCGTTCACAAAATGGTGCATTATCGGCCCCTATGAGTACAGGGCTTTTGACCTTACCCTGGGCGAAGAACCAAATGCGATACTGATCACCGACATTCACACTTGGATCGGAGTGGGAGGGAGATGGCCAGAATTGGTGCGAGGTGGCACATGAACCCCTGGCGCCTACCCGTTGAGATGGCTTTTTCTTTCTGTTTCCGGGCTATATCCAATCCCACGCGCTCTTCGGGTTTTCAAAACAGTAGAATTTCACACGGTCTGCATTTGGAAATGAAAATCCAGGCATGTTCCAAAAGGGGGAAAATTCTGGATGAGTAACTGCATAACGGCACAGAGGAGAGAATTCCAAAACTGGAGCAGTTCTTTGGGGCTAACCACTCTCTCATGGTCAACGTTTCTTTCCATACGGAATTTCCAATTTTTTCATACGCTTCCGGAGAGTACTGGGGTTGATATTCAAAATTTGCGCGGCTCCACCCGGCCCGCTGATCTTGCCATTGGCTTTTTCCAGTGCATTCCCGATATGCCGGATGGTCACATCTTCCAACGAGTCCAGGGACTCATCCATTTCTTGGACAATGCCGCCATATCTGGGAACCGCCCGGGGAAGAAGAGCTTCGAATGAAAGTGGGGCGACGCCGGTACGGTGCTGTATGAGAGCTCGCTCGATAGTATTTTCGAGTTCCCTCACGTTGCCCGGCCAGTCATAGGCTATTAGACTGTCCATGGCATCGGAGGCCAGCTTCGGTCTCTCCTTGAGCTTGAGCTCTATGGACTTGCGGTAAATGAAGTGGTGCGCCAGGGATGGGATATCGCCCTTTCTCTGCCTTAAAGGCGGGATCATTATGGGAAATACGTTGAGGCGAAACCAGAGGTCTTCTCGAAAATCCCCTGAGCTGACCATTTCCGGGAGATTCCTGTGAGTGGCCGATATGACACGGATGTCAACGGGTATGGAACTGGTTCCTCCCACCCGCTCGATCTCTTTTCGCTGCAGGACGTGCAGCATTCTCACCTGCGCCTGGGGCGGGAGCTCTCCTATCTCGTCAAGAAAGATGGCGCCCTTGTCGGCCCGCTCGAAACGCCCCCTCTTCTGGCTGAGGGCGCCGGTAAAAGCCCCCTTCTCGTGACCGAAAAGTTCGCTGTCGAGAAGCGTCTCAGGGATGGCGCCGCAGTTCACCTTTATAAACGGCCCATCTTTTCGTGGGGAAGAGCTGTGGATCGCATTGGCGATGAGTTCCTTTCCAGTGCCCGTCTCACCGAGCAACAGCACGGGACTGTCGAGGGGGGCCACCTGTTCGACCATCTTCATAACCATGCTCAGGCCAAAGTCCACGCCAATGATTTCGTCTCCTGAAGCCGAGCGCAGTTCCTCCAGGAGATACCTGTTGTCGTCGGCCAGTATCTGCTTGAACCGGATAACCTCCTGGTGTTCCAGTGCATTGGACATGGCAATGGTCACCGGTTCACGGATCAGTCGAAGCAGCCGGGCATGTTCATCGGTATATTGATCAACACCGTCAGCAATCAACCCAAGACTCCCGAGCTGGTTTCCTTCGAGCTCCAGGACCATGCTTATATATGAGATGTTCTCCTTCAGCCCCAGTCTTTCGAGTATCTCAGGGGACACCTTGATTGGATCGGGCTGATTCACGATTCGGACAATTTCGCCGGTTTTCCAAAAAGCGGCAGCCTCACGACGTCCCTTTTCGGGCAGATGCAGGACTTTCTCGAAGCCTTCCGGCAGGTTTGCGCCAACCACCGCCACGAATCGCAAGACATTCTGTTCAAAATCCAATATGTGCAGGATCATCATTTTCACCGGAATGAACAGCCTGATGTATTCGTAGCAGCGCTTCAGGGACGCATCGATGTCAAGGCTGCTGCACAGACGCAGCGTTGCCTCTCGAAAAAAAAGGTTTTCATTGACCTTCATCATCTTCTCCCCTCTTCACTCTGACGTTTTTCGGACCATAGCACGCAATTGGACCATGGGACAATGAATTTTGCCCCATAGGGCAACACTAATTGTGCCAGGAAGGGCCATTCTATGTAAGGCCTGGAACTCACAGCATAAATTTGCATGGCATATCTGTTGCTAGACAGAGTAATTGCAAAGGAAAATTGCCATGAAATGCGTCGAAATCATTACGCTGCGCTCTCTTGCAAAAGACAACAGAAAGTTAGTCGATGAGCTTTTGCGCCAGGTTTCCGAGCAGAAGGGACTGGGGAGCCCCGCGTCAATCGAGATCTATCACCATCCCATCATTGAAACTGATCTAAGCATTCACATCCATTGGGAAATACAAGGGCAAAATCCATACAAAAGCCCTCTTGGGCAACAGCTTTCCTATGCTTTGAAAGGGCTGGGGCTCCTCAATCATTCCCTTTGGGTCGAAGCGGCGGCCTGGGACGATCACCAGTGACCTGCGATTAAGTTTAGGGCCGATTATATCGTTAGACCTGCAGAAGTCTCGGATTGGCCGGTTACACGAAGACGCAACCCGGTTGTTGACCGAATGAAGGGCTTACAACCGCAGCTACTAAAGATGAAGAGAGGCCATTGAATGAAAAATTAGAGCCTATGCGCAAAATTATTCCTAAATGCACTGGCGGGCACTTGCCCGAGTTTCTTGCAGGCACCATCTCCCAAGCTCAGAAGTGTAGCTCCAATGTGCCTTTGTGCCTCGGAATTTGCAGCCTGTCGATACCCCGGCTTTGTGTGTGTGCAGGTTGATTGATTCGAATATTTTGCACGATTGGAGAATATCATGGCAAAAAAAACTACCACATCTTCTTCCGTGGATTCCTCAACCACAAAATCAAAGAATTCTCTTTGGCAATGGCCGATCTCCAACCTCAATGCTGTTGCTTTAAGCGTTTATGTACTCCGTTTTGTCATTTCGACCGGAGGGAGAAATCTTGTTTGTTCCGCACCACGGAAAGATTTCTCCCTGCGGTCGAAATGACAATATACTCAAGCGATTCGTTAAGGCAACAGCATTGATCTCCAACCTCCCCGGCCAGGCCCGTTCATACCTGGTTGACTCCTGGCAGCGCAGTATGTGCGCCATGCAAGGGTGTGAAAGCATCGCCGGCACAATGGGTTTCAGTGCGGTGGAAGGCTTGCCGGTGGGGACCCGTTGCGGCTCGATTGACCCGGGGGTTCTTATTTATCTAATGGATAACCATAGGCTGGATGCCAGGGCGCTGGAGGAACTTATCTATTAGAAGTCCGGGCTTCTTGGTGTTTCCGGAATCTCAAGCGACGTGCGTGAACTGCTTTCAAGCCCAGACCCCCGCGCATCCGAGGCAATTGACCTGTTTGTTTACGGAATTGCGCGCGAGATGGGCTCGCTGGCGGCATCTCTGGGCGGTCTAGATGCTGTTGTGTTTACCGGGGGAATCGGGGAACATGCCGCGGCAGTCCGCTCCCGCATATGCAAGGATTCGTGACTGTTCACCGCAGAGACGCAGAGGGCGCGGAGAAAGACCGAATTTGAACTTGTTAGCTTCATGACAACCTTCAGAATCCTTGGAGGAGCGATTTTTTGAAATTTACCAAGACTTTTGTGTAAACCCCAGTTTTCTCGGCGTCCTCTGCGACTCTGCGGTGAACGGTTACAAGGATTCAAGCTGGTTAGGCATTTCGCTCGGCCAGGAGGCGAATACCAGGGGCGGTCCAAAAATAAGCCGCGCGGATAGCCCCGTTTCAGCTTGGGTTATTCCGACAGACGAGGAACTGATGATCGCCCGCCACACGTTGTCTCTCATGACCAGTGAGCGGGAGATTTTTCACCGGTAACTTGCGAATTAATGCTTCTACTGGCAGGAGCCGCGAATGACAACCATTCCGATCCCCGAGCTGCAAGGCCGGAAAGCGCTGGTTGCATTGACCATGAACATAGGGCTGTGGATACGATGGATATTCCGGATCAGATCAAAAAGTCTCTCGACAACTCCACCCAGGCGACTTTTCATCGCTGATTCACACGGAAATGAAGACAGCATTCGCTCAATTATGGCGGGGCCACGATGCCCTCTAACAGTTGTGCTTACGGGCGAGCTTAAAGGAGTTGGCGATGAAAGCTCAAAGGGGACTCACAACGGAAAATGAGCAATTTTCTTCTTTCATTGATAATGAAGTCCTGGTTATTCGAGAGAAACAACATATCTTCCATTTGACTCGTGACGTCGGAGAAATTTTCTCTCTATATGAATATATGGACTTCGTGCTCTCAAGCAAGGCGTACAAGGCTTTGGTTATGTTTGCCCGTTCCGAGCAGAATTTGAAAATGGAGCACAACAGCTTTCTTTCGAGAATACTTGCAAGCTATGAACCTGGACTATGGTCAGATCAGATAAGCAAATATCTGGATCGATTTTTGAACGTGGTCAATAGATACATTCTTTCATTATCGACTTTAAACAGCATGACAGTTTTCGCCGGGCAAGGGACGGTCTCACTGTTCTCTCTTAATACCGGGTTGGCTTATGACTACCGCATTGTTGCAGACGACACTGTATTTGAGAACCTCAACCTGGATATCGGACTGGTCACAAAAGGAAGCGGGTATTTTCTGCCGCGCCTGCTCGGGATTAGGAAAGCTACAGAAGTACTTCAGTGGAAGAGTTTTACGGCAGAGGATGCTCTAGGACTGGGGTTGGTGGACCTAATCGTTCCTGTGTCAAGGCTGGAAGAGGAAACAATGCGGTTCGCGTCAGGGAGCGAGGAGCATCTATCTTCAACTCTGCTAGGCATCCGCAAATTGTTCAAGTGCGACATAAAGGAGCTCGAGCGCAGTCTGGAATTGGAAGATGTTCTTATAAAAGGACGGCTCAAGTGGGAAAAAGTCAGGCGGACGTTCGCTGCGAATCATGAAAACTGCTAACCTTTGAAAGGGCTGGTGCAATGCGATCAATATTAGCGTGCTTTTGTCTTTTGGCTTTCTTTGCGCTGGTTTCCTGCTCACAGGACAAAAGTGCAGAGCAGCCCGCTGTCAAGGCGATACCAATCAAAACGGGCAAGGTGCGGCACGTGCGGGAGCGCGCATTCGTATCGGTGAGCGGTACGGTGACATCGCCCGACTCCGCGGTACAGGTGTCTTTTCTGGTCCCGGGGAAGGTGATCGAAGTGGGCCCCCGTGAGGGCGATTATGTCCAAAAAGGACAACCCCTGGCGACCATCGATCCACTAGACTATAAACTGACGCTCCAGGCCGCATCCGCTCAGGTGGGTCAGGCACAAGTCGCCCTTAACCGAAGTGCGGACGAACACGCCAGGATGAAATTCCTGTATGACTCCAGGAGCCTCGCGGGAAACGACTATGAAAAATTCAAAGCGGCATACCTTGGCGCAAAACAGCAACTGGACCAGGCAGTCGCAAATCAAAAGCTCGCCCAGAAGCGCCTGAGCGACGCATCTCTTTATGCCCCGGCCGCCGGTTTCCTTTCAAGGCGGTCCATTGAACCGGGTCAGACTGCAAGTCCCGGTAGCCCGGTCTTCGAGATTGTGAAGCTGGATCCCGTGGAGATCAACGTCGGCGTGCCGGAAACGGACATTCACCTCGTCAGGGTCGGCCAGACGGCATCTGTAACCATTCCGGCCCTGCCGGCGGAATCGTTCGAGGGGAAGGTGCGGCTCATTAACGTCTCGGCGGACACCAATACCCGAACGTATATGACTCGGATAGCAGTGCCCAATCCGAAGCATATCCTCCGGATCGGCATGGTTGCCGAAGCCAGGATCCAGGGCGACAGGGCCGTCGACCTGATGACCCTTCCGGCCGAGACCATACTGCGTGACCCGCAGGGGGCGACGATTGTTTTTGTATACTACCCCGAGCAGGGGCGCGTCTATGCGAAGCGGGTCGAGACTGGAGTCGTTTACGGCCGGGAGATTGCGATCAAAAGCGGCCTTTTAGGCGATGAGGCCGTGGTCTTTGCAGGCCAGGAAAGGCTCCGGGACGGAACCATCGTCTCATTAGCTGGGGAAAACGCCCCTGGAGGGCCACAAAACCCGCCTGATAAAAAAGAGGTGCTGTGATGGACCCGGTAAAGTTTTCTCTTCGCTACCCGGCAGTTACCTTGATCCTTACCGCCATGGCCGTAATGGTCGGACTTTATTCCTTCCTCTACATGCCGCGCACCGAAGACCCGACAATCACCATTCGCACCGGCCTGGTAATCGCACTCTATCCGGGCGCAACTTCCGAGCAGGTCGAAAAGCAGGTAACAAAAACCCTGGAAAAACACATTTTCAAATTTCCGGAAATCCGCAAGGACAAAACCTATTCCACCAGCCGCCCCGGTCTGGTCATCATTAACGTGGAACTTGAAAACAACGTGAAAAACTCGGACGTCATCTGGGCCAAAATTCGCCACGAGATGAACGAGGCCCGCTTAACCGAACTGCCCGAGGGTGTCCGAGGCCCTATCGTCAATTCCGATTTCGGCGAAACGGTGGCAATGCTTCTCGCGATACACGGAAAGCGGTATGGCTACCGCGAGCTGCGTGACTACGTGGACACAATTCAGGATGAGCTGCGCACGATTCGTGAAGTGGGCAAGCTGGCCATGTATGGCGAGCAAGGCGAGCAAATCTGGATAACCGGCGACCTGCAGCGCATGTCGCAGTATTTCGCGGACCCGCTTAACGTGTTCCTGGCCCTCAGGCAGCGGAATATTATCGAGAGCTCCGGCCATTTTGAAGCCGAGCGGACGAAAATTCCCCTGCGCACCACCGGCCTGTTCAATGCGGAAGAAGAGATCAGAAAAGTGCTCGTGGACGTCTCCCGCACGGGCCAGCCTGTCTATATCCGCGACTTTGCCGAGGTTGAGAGGCGATACCAGGACCCGACGTTCATGGTGCGCTACGACGGCGAGCCCAGCCTGCTGTTGTCCGTAGAAATGCAGAAGGGAAAAAATATCGTCGAGCTCGGCGAAAGTGTTCGGGATATCTTTAACCGCCTCAACTCCCTGCTGCCGCCGGATGTCCGGGTCGATCTCATCGCCAATCAGCCCGAGGTCGTTAAGGAGCGGATAACGCATCTTAGCCATGAATTCATGCTGGCCATAGCCGCTGTTATATTCGTCACGATAATCCTGCTGCCCATCCGGGTTGCAGTGATCGCGGCGCTCGCCATTCCAATAAGCATCCTCATGACTCTCGGGGCAATGAACGCCTTGGGCATCGCGCTGCATCAGGTCTCCATCGCGGCGCTCATCGTGGTCCTCGGAATCGTCGTGGACAATGCCATTGTCATTGTCGACAATTACGTCGATCTTCTCGACCGCAAGGTCCCGGTAGAGGAGGCGGCTTGGCGCTGCGTTTCCGAAGTGATCGTTCCGGTCCTTGCCGCAACCGCGGCCATCATCTTTTCTTTCCTGCCCCTGGTGATACTTACGGGATCGGCCGGCGAGTTTATCTTTGCTCTTCCGATAACCGTCGCCATAGCCCTGATTGTGTCGACAATTGTGGCCGTCATGCCGACACCGATTTTTTGCCGGTCCTTGGTCAAAAAAGGGCTCCACGACCACGAAAAGGGCGCAGCCGCCCCGGGTAAAGAGAAGTTCAATTTCTTAAACCTTCTCCAGGCCGGCTATAGGGTGGTTATTGCCTTTTTTATGCGCCATAAGGTCCCGGCCATGGTTTTGGGGGCAGGCGCCATCGTGATCGGGGTAGTCCTCTTCAGAATAGTGCCTCAGCAGTTTTTTCCTTCGGCAGAGCGCAACCAGTTCGTGGTCGACGTATGGATGGCCCAGGGCGCACGAATCGAGGAGACGGACGCGGTGATGCGCCGGATAGAAGCGTACATGAAGGGGAGAAAGGAAATCGAGCATTTTGCAGCCTTTATCGGCCAGAGCGCACCGAGGTTTTACTACAATGTCAGCCCCCAGCAGCCGGATGCCGCCTACGGGCAGTACATCGTCAACACCCGTTCAGCGAAGGAAACCCCGGCATTGGTGAACGATCTCCGGAAATCCTTTACCTCGGTGGCCCCCGAAGCGATGGTCATCGTGAAGGAAATGCAGCAGGGGATGTCCCTGGAGGCCCCTGTCGAGGTGCGGATCGTGGGAGAGGATATCCGGGAATTAGAACGCATCGGCTCGCAGGTGGAGGAACTGCTCGTTAAAGTCCCTTTTTCGGATTTCGTCCACCGTGACTACTTCAACGAATCCTGCATAGTGGACGTAAAGGTCAATGAGGAGTTGGCAAACAGACTCGGAATAACCAATTCTTCCATATCGCAGCACGTGGACAGATCATTCAACGGGGCCCCTGTGAGCACGTTCTGGGAAGGCGACAGGGCTGTCACCATCCTGCTCCGTCTCGCCCAGGCGTCCCGCTCCTCTTTCAGCGACGTGGGTGATGCCTACATCACCTCTCAGTTGACCAAGGCCAGGGTGCCGCTTCGCGCCGTCTCCACGCTTACGCCGGAATGGCAGACCAGCAGGATCGTGCGCCGCAACGGAGTGAGGACCCTGACTGTTCGAGCCTTCGTGGACGCAGGCCATTATGCATCGGAGCTCCTCGATGCGGCACGGCCGGCCATTGAAAAGCTGCCGCTCCCACCGGGGTACAGGATTGAATACGGAGGGGACAAGCAAAACACCGACGAGACAATGCCCGAGATGCTGGCTGCGCTCAGCATAAGCCTGGTCGCCATTTTCCTCACCCTGCTTCTCCAGTTCAGGCAAGTATCGGAGACCCTGATGGTCATGTCCTCGATTCCTCTCGCGCTGCCCGGCGCCGTCCTGGGGCTGATCATTACACACAACCCGTTCGGGTTTACCGCTTTCATGGGACTAATCGCCCTGTGCGGGATCGTGGTGCGAAACGCAATAATTCTCATCGACTACACTAACGAGAAGATGCGAGAGGGACACTCGCTTGAACAGGCCGCAATGGAGGCCGGCGAGCGCCGCCTTAGGCCGATCTTTCTTACAACAATGGCTGCAGCAGCGGGGGTACTGCCGATGATACTTTCAAAATCGAGCCTGTGGAGTCCCCTGGCGAGCGTTCTCGCAGTCGGACTGGTCTGGTCCATGTTTATCACCTTGCTGGTTGTCCCGGTGCTTTTCGTAATAGTTAAATCGCGCGTGATCAGGCCTCCCGCACGTGCTTTGGCGACAATGCTCATGGCTGTGCTGGTTCTTGCCGCGCCCCCGGCGTTTGCGGAAACAAAGCACCTCACCCTGCCCGAAGCGGTCGAACTGGCCTTGAAAGGGAATTCGGCAGTGAAGATTGCCCGCTTCAAAGTGGACGAGAAAGGAAAGAAGGTCGATTCCACCACTGCGGACTACTATCCGCGCCTGTCAAATGATTCCCGTTTCGTGCGGATTTCCGAACAGGAATCGATTAGCATCCCTGTCGGCGCCTTGGGGATCATTCCCGGCATTGGGCCGCTTCCGGCCAGGCAAACCACCATAAGCCAGGGCTCTTCACAGTTTTTCGTCAGCGCCACGACCCTGAGTCAACCTTTGACGCAGCTTATCAAAATCCGCGATGCCACCAAAGTTGCGCGGTCCGACCAGGATGTGGCCAAGGCCGAGGCCAGGCAGACGGAAAATGATGTCGTACTTGCCGTTCACAAGCTCTATTACGGTCTTCTTGCGGCCAGCAAAGAAAAGGAGGCGGCTGAGGCCGGCTTGGCGGCTGCCCTGGAAAGCCTGCGTGAGGCCGAAAAGGGGGTCAGCTCAAGGACCCTTATTGAGGTGGCCCTGAACGAGAGCCGTACGGCTGTTCTGCAAAACAGACAATCGCTTCTCACGGCCGAATTCCAGATGGCGGACTTTAATTCTGAACTGAATAATATCCTGGGGCTGCCGTTGGACACCGTGCTTGAACTATCCGACCCAGGCCCCGTGGATGGCGCCGTTGAACCCCGTGAAGTTTACCTGCAGGTGGCGTATTCCGGCAATCCCGAGCTTGAAGCCGCCAAAGCCACTGTGGCCAAGGCACGCGGCGGAGTGAAGGCGGCCTATGACGAATACATTCCTGATGTCAGCCTTTTCGCCACTCATGCATTCCAGGACGGTGCGCCGTTTCTTTCAGATCATCAAGGCCTGTTTGGAGTCATGTTGTCCTGGAATATCTGGGACTGGGGCAAACGCGGCGCAGTAATCGGCGAGCGGAAGGCCCAGTTGTCGCAGGCCCAGGAAAACGCCCACAGGATAAACGACCAGGTGGCTGTCGAACTGGAGAAGGCATATAGAAAGCTGGAGCGCACAAAAAACATGATGGATGTCGCCAGGGAGGCGCTCGCGCTGCAGCAGGAAAGACTGCGACTGGCTTCCGACCAGATCAAGACCTCAACCATCAGATACGCAAAGTACAACGAGGTGGTAGCCGCCGTCAAAAAGGCTGAATCAGACGAACTCCAGGCTCGCCTGGGCTACAAGATCGCCATAGCGGAGACCAATCGGATCGCGGGGATATACGGGCGTTGAGAAGGAGGAGAGGATAGTCCGCTTTTTTTAAATGAGAAGCCCTCAGTAGCGGCTGAATTAAGGAAGAAAGGTTCATGGCAAAAAAGGTTGGGAAGACGGTATCTTTAGTTCTTGGGAGTGGCGGTGCGCGAGGTCTAGCCCATATTGGCGTAATTCGCTGGCTTGAAGAAAACGGATTCAAAATAAAATCGATCGCTGGATCCTCAATTGGCGCGCTGATAGGGGGCGTATATGCAGCCGGAAAACTCTATGAATATGAGCAATGGATGCTTTCTATAACGAAAGTCAACATGGTCAATTTGTTGGATCTTTCGTGGAGGAAGAGCGGCCTGGTTAGAGGTGATAAGCTCATCAACACCTTAATCGGTCTGGTGGGAGAGCAATCCATTGAAGACCTCCCAATTTCATATACTGCTGTTGCAACTGATGTAGATAAGCGGAAGGAAATCTGGATAAGGTCCGGTAGTCTCTTTGATGCAATAAGGGCCTCTATTTCAATACCTCTCTTTTTTACTCCATTTAGATGCAGGGGGATCGATCTTATCGATGGCGGGGTTTTGAATCCAGTGCCTATTGCTCCGACTTTTGGTGATGATACCGATATGACGATTGCTGTCGATCTAGGCGGCCCTCCAGAAAGTCCAGAGAAATCGAGTGCCATGACTTCTCCTTCACCACCCCCGTCCTCTCCGTTCCACGAGAGGATCAATCGTTTCATAAACCACCTGAAAGAATCGGTAACAAGCAGCAGCAGTCGAGATTGGGGGGCATACGATATCGCCATTCAAGCATTTGAAGCTATGCAGAATACCATCGCACGCCAGAAGCTTGCTGCTTATCCACCAGACATTCTAATAGAAATTCCCAGAAACGCATGTCGCACATTAGAGTTTGATCGGGCATCCGAGATGATTGAATTGGGATACAGAAAGGCGAAAGAGTGCATCCCTCAAGCTGCTTGGCAAAGGTGGAACGCTGAATGCTGATACTTTGGTTCCACAGGAAAGCTGCGCCTGGCTTCCGACCAGCTCAAGACCTCGACCACCAGCTATACAAAATATAACGAGTCTGGCTGCAAAGCAGGCGCCGATCATCATGATGAGCCAAAATCGCCAGGAGGCAAAAGACCGGCTTCATTCTTCGTTCGCGGCATGATTACCAGATCAATCTCAAGGCAGAGCTTGAAATTCGCCATCTCCATGACAAGCTGGATCACCTCCTTTCGCATCAGTGGGATCGCCTTGTCCAGATACAAGAGATCCAACTCGATCTCTTGTCGAGAATTTTTAAGAGAGAATAATTCAAAAAAATTCCCAATGTGACGTGGCCTTCATGCATTGCTGGGAGGCAGCCCGATCACGGATTAGGGAAGTTTATGCACCACCTTTGTCGAAATTATGGAGGGGGCTGGGATGGCTGAATTCAAAATTAGGGCTTACCCAAGAGATCTTGCCTCTTTCGCCCGAGATAGCTGGCCGAGAAAGAACGATCTGGAATGTGTTTCATCACCCGATCTCACAATGTTGGAGCACTTGATCTCGGTCTGTTACCAAGCCAGTCTGCTTCGAGAAGAGGAACGGCCCGTCAGGTTTAGGGTCATCTTCCTGGCCCCCGACTGTTTTCCGCCCGACCTTGGGCCGCCTACAGGCCTTCACGGGCTTTTATTCAGAGACAAGCTGCCGTTTACCGAGCGTGAGCTGCGAAAGGTTTCGCCATCGGTGGACTTCTACGGTTCCCTGATTGGATTGTGGCACGATGGAAATGACGGATTATCGATCTGGGGAATTGTGCATTCAGGAATGCGGTGGACCCAAAGCCTGTATGGAGGTGGGAAGGAGTTCAAACCTCTTCCCGACTCTCTCGTAATAAACGTCACAAATCCGGGCCGCGTTACAGTGTGCAACGGATCAATAGAGATCGCCACGCTAAATTCCGGGGAAATCGTTTCACCGTCAACGGCGGTTTTCGATTCGATGTGGGTCCGTTCAGCATTTATCTCCATCGCGGATGAGGAACTCGCGTTGCACAGGGAGGCTCGGAAAAAAACGAAAAAGTCTTGGGCGATCATTGATCCTGAATTTTTGGATACAATAAAAAAACAGACTTTCATGAGAATTATAGGCAGAGTCCGTTCCAATAGACACGGTGGGACGTTCATTTTCATCCCGGACGAGTTTAAAGAAAAGTTTCTGTCAGAAAACCCTTACATAAAAATTAAATATAAGTTCATTGACGAAGAGCCAGCCAGACGATTTCGCACCCTTATAGTAAGAATGGCCAATGAGTTGGCGGAATATTATGGCTCTCCTGAAAGCCTTGAAAAAGAGGTGGGCTGGGCACAATACCTGACCAGTAAAAATCAAACACTTTCCTCGCTGGATGAATCGGTATTCGAGTGGGCTCATCTGGTGGCCGGCATGACGCAAGTGGACGGCGCGGTTGTGATGACTCTCAGACTGGAACTAGTTGGATTTGGAGCCCAAATATCCGGCAAGTTGGATCGCATCGATGAAGTGGCGCAAGCTCTGGACCCCGAAGGATCCGAGATTCGGAAGGAGCAGACCAACTGTGTAGGTACCCGCCATCATTCGGCTTACAGCTTGTGCAATAGTTTGCATGGCGTAATGGCGGTGGTGCTCTCTCAGGACGGAACCGCCCAACTTGTCAAATGGAACGACGGCATGGTTACCGTATGGGAACAGTTGTCTCCCAGCCTGATAGAGGTATGATATCATCATCTATGCAATCATGTACCGATTCTGGCATTAGAGACTGCTCGACGGGCGTGTCGTTTGTCTGGAGACGCGTCCTCGTGAACCTGCTGCCGATAGGTGCGGGCAGCATCGTCTACGCCATTGGCATTAATGGAGTGATTGTCCCTCGTGATGAGCCTCTTCTATCATTACCACGTGCGGAGCGTTTACGGGTTCCCTTATGGGTATGAAGAACTTAACCCCCGACACAAGCATCATCCTATGGAACTATCGGTGGAAAGGGTGGCGAAGATTCATGAACGGGGAGGTACGATTCTGGGTTCTTCCCGGGGACCGCAGGATGTCTCCGAAATGGTCGACACGCTGGTACGCATGAAGATAGGCATCCTCTTCATAATAGGAGGGGACGGCACCCTGCGCGGGGGGGGGGGGGGATGCTGTCGCCCGGGAAATTCAAAGGCGTGGGCTCGAGATCTCCGTAATCGGGGTACCAAAAACAATCGACAACGACATATCCTTTGTTGAGAGGTCCTTCGGATTTGAAACGGCCGTTTCAGAAGCAGGGAAATCGATCCTTGCGGCCCATGCCGAGGCGACGGGGGCAAGAAACGGGGTCGGCCTGGTCAAGCTCATGGGAAGGGAGTCCGGCTTTATTGCGGCCTTTTCAGCCCTGGCCTACAAGGACGTTAATTATTGCTTGGTTCCGGAAGTCGCATTCACTTTGGAGGGTTTTCTGAAAAGCCTCGAAGAACGGCTCGATAAAAAGGGACATGCCGTCGTGGTCGTGGGAGAAGGCGCGGGCCAGGATCTCATGGAGAAGACCCTGGAACGCGATCCGTCAGGGAATATCCGTTTTGGAGATATCGGGAGTTTCCTGCGGGATCGCATTGCCGCACACTTCAAGAATTCGGGAAAAGAGATCAATCTCAAATACATCGATCCCAGCTACACCATAAGAAGCGTCCCCGCCAATGCTCATGATTCGGCGTACTGCCTGCTCCTCGGCCAGAATGCCGTTCACGCCGGAATGGCGGGGCGGACCAACATGGTGGTGGTTGACTGGGGCATCGGATTCACGCATATGCCGATCCCCATGGCAGTCTCCCGGCGAAAGAGAATCGATCCGGACGGGTGGCTGTGGGATGCGGTCCTGGCCTCGACCGGCCAGCCAAGGGAACTATGAGAGTTTCTTCGGGTCGGTACCCTGGATGGCGCCAACATCGAAATCAGGGAAGAAGTGGGGGCGGAGAATTTTTTCCTGTTCGGGCTTACGGCCGAGGAGGTGATTGCACTTCAGAAGGGTGGTTACCGTCCCATGGACTATTACCTGGGCAACCCGGAACTTCAGAGTATTATCGAGCTTATTAGCTCGGGTCATTTCTCCTGTGGGGACCGGGAACTTTTCAAACCTTTGGTCGATTCGCTTCTTTTCCATGACACGTTCATGCTGTTTGCCGATTTCGCCGCCTATGTGGATGCGCAAAAGCAAGTGGAAGAAGCATACCGCGATCGGGAACGCTGGACGAGGATGTCCATCCTCAACACGGCCCGAATGGGCAAGTTTTCCTCCGATCGTGCAATCCGGGAATATTGCGGGGACATTTGGAAAATAAAACCCGTCCATGTCGAGTTAGGCGATATGCCGGCGGATGCGACACTTTTCAAGAAAGAAGATGCGCCACTTGCCTGGAAATAATACATGGGAGCGGTTGGGAGGGGCCCCGTGGCCGCTCGGGGCGACCTGGGTGGAAGCGGTGCGGGCCTACAATTTCGCCCTCTTTTCGCGAAATGCGCGGAGTGTGACGTTGCTTCTCTACACGGAAGACTGCCCGGCAGAGCCGGTTCATACTCTGGCTCTGGATCCCGTGTTCAACAAGACCGGCCTAATATGGCATTGCCGGGTGGGGGAGGACGACCTCAAGGGCGCAACGCTCTATGCATACAGGGTCGATGGACCGCATTGTCCTTCAGAAGGACACAGGTTTGACCATGATAAGGTGCTTCTCGATCCATTCGCACAATCGGTTTTCTTTCCGCCGAATTTCAGCCGGTCCGCAGCATCCGGGCCTGGGGCAACGGACGGCATGGCCCCTCTCGGTATGCTCTCCAAAGCTCGTGATACACTCGAAAACGATGCGGCCCCTCCCCGCCACACACACGATCTGATCGTCTACGAGCTACACGTAAGAGGGTTTACAGCCAGACCCAATTCCGGCGCGAGTCCGCAAAAACGCGGGACCTTCGCCGGACTGGCGGAGAAAATCGCATACCTCCAGGACCTTGGAATAACCGCCGTGGAACTGCTGCCGGTCTTCCAGTTCGATCCCCAGGAAAACAATTATTGGGGATACATGACCCTGAATTTCTTTTCGCCTCACCAGGACTACTCGTCGGGCGATCCGTGCCGTGAATTCCAGGACATGGTGCGGGCATTCCATGCCGCGGGCATCGAAGTATGGCTCGATTTGGTTTACAACCACACCAGCGAAGCCGGCGATGATGGTCCTACCTACAGCTACCGTGGAATAGATAACAAAAGCTATTATCTCACGAATCACGATACGGGCGAGTACATCGACGATACGGGCTGCGGCAACACTATGAACTGCGCACATCATGTCGTCCGGGCACTTGTCTTGTCAAGCCTGAACCACTGGGCAAAATATATGAACGTGGACGGGTTCCGCTTCGATCTGGCTTCGATATTCACCCGCTCACTCGATGGTTCCGTGAATCTTGTGGATCCGTCGCTGATTGCTGAAATCGGTCTGTTTGGCTACATGCGCGATGTGAGACTCGTCGCGGAGGCGTGGGATATTGGCAGCTACATGCTCGGCCGGAGTTTTCCGGGCATCACGTGGCGACAGTGGAACGGCAAGTTCCGCGACGACGTTCGCGCATTCGTCAAAGGGGACGGTGGGATGGTCGGCGCCCTGATGCAGCGCCTGTACGGCAGCAATGACCTGTTTCCGGAGGGTCCCGTGGAGGTTTACCGACCATTCCAGAGCGTGAACTTCATAACCGCCCACGACGGGTTCTGCCTGTACGATCTGGTTTCCTACAATACGAAGCATAATGAAGCCAATGGGCACAACAACACGGACGGGGCGAATGAAAACCTGAGCTGGAACTGCGGTTGGGAAGGAGACTTGGGTGTCCCGGAGGAAATCATGGCTTTGCGGAGAAGGCAGATAAAGAACTTTTTCTGCCTTCTCATGCTCGCAAACGGGACCCCGATGTTCTGCGCCGGCGATGAATTCATGAATACCCAACAGGGGAATAACAACCCCTACAACCAGGATAACGAAATCACCTGGCTGGATTGGGACCTCCTCGAAAAAAATCGGGAGATGTTTCGTTTCTTCAAGAATATGATCGCATTTCGGAAAGCTCATCCATCAATTGCGCGGGGCCGATACTGGCGTCAAGATGTACAGTGGTATGGGGCAAACGGGGGAGTGGACTTTTCTCCGGATTCGCGTTCGTTCGCATACCTTCTTAGCGGTTCGGATCTTGGGGATTATGACCTTTACGTAATGATCAATGCCGGTTGGGATGACCTTGAATTCAGTATTCAACAGGGTCATGCCGGCGAGTGGCGCCGTGTGGTCGATACCGGCCTGTCAAGTCCCCATGACATCGCGGAAGGAGGAAAGGGCGAACTCATCTCCAACCTGCGGTATGCTGTGAGAGGCCGTTCGATCGTGGTGCTGTTGCGATAGAACTTTCAACGATCAATATTTGCGGACAGAAAGCAAGTTTAGGGGCAGACATCGATGAGAATTCCACCACACAAAACAAAGATCGTATGCGCCATAGGGTATAATTGGCCCCGATTTTCAGACCACGCTCTTAGGTGGATTAAGGTAGAATTCACCTGATACGTGGAGGCCAAACCGATGGCGACAAAACGAAGGAGCTTCACCACTCAGTTCAAGTTCAAAGTCG
>JBAQYM010000033.1:0-34471 GCA_049300095.1 Syntrophobacteraceae bacterium | reverse complement strand
GGCGTCAGCCTATGCAAGAAGGAGAAGGCGCAACTCGAACAACGGCTGCTGCGTTCTCCGACGCTCCCGAACTGGGACATAACGATCTATCCTAAAACGGTAGAATAGTAAGTTCGTAGTCCCTAAGTATCTGAGGATCCATTTCATCGCTTACCCTCGTTCAGGCGTTTATTTTCCTCGTTCCCACGATCCTGCCTGGGGACACATATCCTCATTACCACTGTCGGCCAATCCCCAACAAACATTTTCCTCGTTCCCACGCTCCTGCGCGGGAATGCATACCCACATTACCACTGTTTGCAGACATCCAACAAGAATTCAGTACACGGATACTTTCCAGTGCTCGCTTTAGGCATGTTCATGGCAATATCTTCCCATTTCCTGCTTCGGTCTGCATTCCCACGCAGGAGCATGGGGACGAGAGTATAGCAACATCGCGATCCAGCTTGACGGGCAGGCCGCCTGCGTTATAATATAAGTTATAACAAAGGGGGTGCGACAATGCGGGTAAAGGTAACACAGATCGGCAACTCGACCGGCGTTATCCTACCGAGGGAAGCCGCCGCGCGTCTCAAGGTGAAGAAAGGCGACAGCGTGTTTTTGACGGAAACGCCCGAGGGTTATTCCATCACGCCCTACGATCCGGAATTTGAAGCACAGATGCAGGCAGCCCGGCGCGGCGCGGCTAAATACCGTAACGCCCTGCATGAGCTTGCCAAATAATGACCTGGCGCCGGCTGCTGGAGGAGGTTGTCATCGCCATGCACGGCGAACAGGTGGCCGAGCATGGCGGAAGCCCCGGCATCCGTGATGCCGGTCTGTTGTCATCAGCCCTTGCCCGTCCGCGAAACCAGGCGGCCCATGCTGAACGGTCCGTATTTGATCTGGCCGCCGCCTATGCTTTCGGCATCATTCGAAACCATCCGTTCGTCGACGGCAACAAACGCACGGGTTTTCTCGCCGCCTACGTTTTTCTCGATCTCAATGGATGGGAACTGACGGCATCGGAAGCCGAAGCCGTGGTCGCAGTGCTGGCCCTGGCGGCAGGCGAAATGGATGAAGCCGGGTTTTCGGACTGGCTGAAAAGCAAGTCACTTATTCGATTCATGCGGGAATAGCGCCCGCCGCGCTCGGCAACAGAGGCATTGCTCGTTCCCACGCTGCTGCTTAAGAATTCACGCCCTCACTATCACTGTTTGCAAACCTCCAGCAAACGTTCAATCTACAACTGGTGTAAGTATCCTGAATACAAAGATATTCATTGCGATTAGCTCGCATTTGAGAGATATTACTTCCCGTGTGGCGCGGGATGAGATCTCTGTGTTTTCCGCGGCTTGACTGCTGACCAAACATGCCGCGGCCCGGACCGCGGGGATGCCTCGCGGGTGGTCCAGGCAGCGGTGGAATACGAACGTCTCGATCCAGACTTGCATCCGGGTATCCGGGCTTCGCGCATGGATTGCAAAGAGGTGCATGAGCACGAGAAAGGCGGCAAGCCGAGCATGGAACAAAAAAGATTCGAAGGGGAATTCACCGTTGGATCCAAAGCATCCGTCGGCAGATTTCAGTTCTTGACCACATGGTGGCAGCGTGGAGAATTTCTGAGCGCGATGATCGTCATCCACCTGCTGGACCATATGGTCAGTGATAATCTCACCAAAAGCAACATGCTCACCCCATGGGGAAATGAAATTGTCGCCACCTTCGAACTGGCCGGCGGCTTCCTCCTGATGGTCCTGGCGGTGGCCAGCTTTATCGCCATCGTCAGGCCGTTTGACAAACTCATCATTCCGCTGGTATCCGTATATTTGGCTTCCGCCGTCGCGCACCTCGCGGTGAACGTGGGCGCTATCCTTATCACGGCTCAAGTGAAGCGAGGGGAAACCCTGATTCAACTCTGGGATGTGGTGGACGTCTATTTTATGGGGGTCTTCATTTTCACGGTTTGGTACTGGTTTCTTGACCGAATAACCCCGGGGGGCGCCTTCATTTTCTCCGCGCAACCCGACAGCCAACCCGTCCGCCGCACCCTGGTCGACTACCTGTTCCTTTCCTTCAGCACCAGCGCGACCTTCGGACCAACCACGGAACCACCCACGACTCGCGTCGCCAAGGTGCTGATGATGATTCAGGTGTGCTCATCGCTGGTGGTGTTGATGGTGCTCCTGGCAAGAGCTCTCAGCGGGTAATTTCCCCGGACCGAAAACAAGTCGAGGTAGAACGCCAAAGGGCGGGGAAGCCCCCGCCCTTTGCTAAATTGTCCCATTACTATGTCAAATTCTCTAATTTTCCAACTTCAGTCTTCCCGCTTCAATCCCAACGGGTAATCAATCCCCCGTGGGCTTTGTCTACCTCTCACTGCTCACTCTTCACTGCTCACTCTTCACCGCTCACTACCCATTCAAATCAATGCCCGCCGTGAGGGCAGCTATGCGGGGCGTCGTTGTCGTCTCCGCCCTTCTTGCCGCCCTCCAGGTCTTTGCCGAACTTGCGCACGATCTCGGAAATTTCCACGAGCCTGTCGTCCACTTTACGGAAAACAGTACCCTCGGGGTATGTGCCGTCGGCCTGGAGTTCTCCGGCTTCCATTCCGGTCAGGACCTGGAGTCCTTCCTCAATGGTCGTTACCGGCCAGATGTGGAACTGTCCCTGCTCGACCGCCTCGACGACTTCCTGGTCGAGCATGAGGTTTCGGACGTTTTTCGACGGGATCATGACCCCCTGGTCTCCGGTCAGCCCCTTCGCCTTGCAGATGTCGAAGAAGCCCTTGATCTTGTGATTGACGCCTCCGATGGGCTGGACTTCGCCCTTCTGGCTGACCGAACCGGTGACGGCGATCCCCTGCTTGATCGGGACCCCGCCGATGGCGCTTGCAAGGACGTAGAACTCGGTGCTGGACGCGGAATCGCCGTCGATCATCCCGTAGCTCTGCTCGAAGCACAGCGAGGCGGTAAAAGCGATCGGCTTTTTCTGCGCGAAGCGCTCCCGGAACAGGCTGCTCAGGATCATGAGCCCCTTGGTGTGGGTGCTGCCGCTCATCTTCGATTCGCGGTCGATGGACACGGTCCCTTCGCGCCCAACGGATACGGTCGCGGTGATGCGGTTGGGCCTGCCGAACACGTGGTCGCCCGTCATGAGGACCGCCAGGCCGTTAACCTGGCCGACCAGCTCGCCACGGGTCTCCACCCACATGATGTCCTTGGCGATCACTTCCTTTACGCGCTCCTCGATGAGGTTCGACCGGTGGAGGCGCGTCCTGATCGCTTCGTCCACGTGCTCCCGGCGGACGATCTCCGAGTTGGCGAGGCCGGCGAAATAATTTGATTCGCGCAGCAGGTCGGTGATCGTGCCGAGTTCGAGGGTGAGCTTGTCACGGTCTTCGGTCAGCTCGATGCTGTATTCGAGGACCCTCGCCACCCCGGTCTTGTCGAGGTGCCGGATCTTGTGGTCCTTGCAGTAGCGGCCGATCATTTTCGAGCACTCGATAACCTTGTCGTCCTTCCGGTCCATCTGGTCGCTCATGTGGGCCTTGACCTTGAAAAGCTTCTGGAACCGGTCGTCGAGGCTGTAGAGAAGCTGGTAGATGTACGGGTCGCCGGTGAGAACGATCTTGAGGCTGAGCGGAATGGGCTCGGGCCGGATGGTGCGCGTGCTGAATATTCCATACAGTTCGCCCAGGTCTTCTATCCTGATTTCCCCGTCGCGCAGCGCCCTTTTGAGCGCCTCGTAGGAGATATACCATTTCAGAAGATCGAGCGCCTTCATGACGAGATAGCCGCCGTTGGCCTTGTGCAGCGACCCGGGCTTGATCATCGTATGGTCGGTGAAAAGAGCGCCGAACCATGCCTGCCTCTCGATCGTGCCGAAAAGGTTGGGATAGGCGGGATTGGATTCGATGATGACCGGCGCGCCCTGCGTTTCCGAGTTGTCGATGAGCACGTTCACGTCATATTTGCGGAAATTCGCCTCCTTCGGCGGCACCGGGAAGGGAGCGCCCGGCTGCCCCGGCGGCGTCTGCTGGGCGGCTTCCGGCTTCTTCTTGAAATCGTCGATGTTTTCCAGGATGTCTTCCTGGGCTTCTTTCAGGAAGTCCAGCACCTGCTGGTCGTCCTGGTATTTTTCCTCGTAGGAATCCATGAGCTGGCCGACGACAAACAGGGCAATTTCGTTGTCCAGCTTGGTATGCTTATCCTTGAACTCGTTTTCGGCCTCACGGATCCTCTTGATCGCGTCCTTCATCTTTTCGTGAAGCTCGTCGCTCTTGGTGCGAAGATCGAGCCTTTCCTCTTCGCTGAGGTGGCGCAGGTCCTCCTGGGTCATCGGCTCCCCCTCCTTGTTGGCGGGGATGATGACCATGCCCACCTGCGAGAACTGGAGGATGAATCCCTGTTCGCGGGCTTCCTGCGAAAGTTCGTCTATGTATTCGCGCCGCCTTTTTTCAAACGCCTGGTGCACCTCCCCCTCTTTGGTCCGGTAGTCGTCGCTGTCGAAGACCTCGGGGATCTTGGCCTGGAGGGTATCGATGAACTCGTTCATGTCCTTTTTGAGCAGCTTGCCGCGCCCTGCCGAAATCTTGAGGCCCTTGGGCTTGTCCTGCTCCTTGAAGTTATAGACGTAGCACCAGTCGGGCGGGGTTTCCTGCTGCTTGGCCTGATCTTCGATAAAAGTCTTGGCGATATAGGTGAGGCCCGATTTGGAAGGCCCCGCGATGAAGATGTTGTAGCCCGGCTCCTTCATCCCCATCCCGAATTTGATGGCGTCGATCGCGCGCTCTTGCCCGACGACCCTGTCCTCGAGGACTTCGAGCGAGGCGGTCGTGTCAAAGGAAAGCAGCTCGGGCTCAAAATGGGCGCGCAGTTCGTGTGCGGGCAGTGCCTGAACCTGTTTAGCCATAGGATTTACGTCCTCCGTTTTCAATTATGGATTTTTTCTCTCGAAGTGTTTCTGAAACGCGAATCAGGCATCGGGTTCTTCGTCGACCTTGTCAACCGGGATTTCAGCCTGCCCCACGACTTCGAGCCTGGCCCGTTTCTTGTGGCTCGACGCCGCGGTCTGCAATACGGTGCGGATCGCGTTGATGGTGTTTCCATTCTTGCCGATGATTTTTCCGAGATCTTCCTGTGATATTTTAAGTTCGATTAATACGGTGTCATCCTCTTCCCGCTCGTGAAGTTCAACTTCTTCGGGATGATCGGCAAGAGATTTTATGAGATATTCTGCCAGGTCTATCAGTCCCACTGTATCCTCCGTCATGCTGGTCGGGTATCGGGTATCGGACGCCGGATGTCAGGTGTCGGGTGTTATGCCGGGTGTCGGGTGAATAGTGCCAATGCGGTGCCTGACATCCGATACCCGACTGCTAATCGTTCAATTTTCCGAGGACCGATTTGACCTTCTGCTCGGGACTGCCTTTCTTGTCCCGACGGTCGTCGATCCTGATCTGTGTCAATACGCGCATGGCCCCGGCGGCAAAGCAGGTCTCGTGCATCACCCGGATGATCTTCAGGATTTCGTCCAGGTCGCCGGAGATAATCGTTCCCATTGCGGTAAGCTGATGTTCGAGAGAGGTCGCCTTGAGGACCTTCACGGCCTGCGCGACAAACGAACTCAGGCTCGTGCTCTCGACCCCGATCGGTACGATGCTAAGTTCGACAACCGCCATCTTCAAGAGTCCTTTCAACGGCTATATTTTTGTAACCGTTCACCGCGGAGTCGCAGAGGACGCCGAGAAAACCGGGATTTACATAACAGTCCCGCTAAATTTCAAAAAACCGCTCCTCCAAGTATTCTGAAGTCTGTCATGAATCCAACGAATTCAAATTCGGTTTTTCTCCGCGTCCTCCGCGCCTGCCCCGGACTCCGATCCGAGGTCTCCGCGGTAAACGGTTACAAATTTCATCAGCGCCTCACACCGGCATCATTTCAGGAACTTCTTGAACGATTCCATCCGCGAAAGGGCGTCGAGGCACGCGTAAAGGTGCTCATCCCTGTGCGGCTCGAGGGTGAGCACGGGCCGCAGACCGTTTGCGTCGAGAAATCCGAACAGATAATCGAAATCGATATTCCCCCGCCCGACGGGAAGGTGGTGGTCATCGGAGCCGTCGTTGTCGTGAATATGAATCTCCATGAGACGCCCGGCGGTCGCATCCAGCCAGCGCTCAAGGGGTGTTTTCGAAAAAGCGTTCTGGTGCCCCGTATCGAGGCAGAAGCCAAACCACGGCGAATCAAGCTTTGCGAAAAGCTCCAGGTGCGGCCCCGGGTCCTCCTCCCAGACATTTTCGAGAAGAAGCGGCGCCCCGAGCCTTTCCGCACGTTCGATAAAATGCCCCCACACCGCCGCGCTGTTTTCGAGCCACTCGGCGCGGTGCCCGCGATGGTGCCTGGGATCGAACCCGGTGTGGCACACTATCTGCGCGGGACGAACATGTTCGAGGATTTCAAACAGCCGGAGCAGTCTCGACCGCGACACCTCTCTTATGCCCGGATCGATGCTCCCCGGACACAGGTCCCAAAAAGGGCCGTGCGCCGTGATGCGGCATCCCCGATCGCGGAGCGCCCCGACGGCCTCGGAAATTTCCGGGATGGGCGTCTCTTCCAGTTCCCCGGCCCCAAAGCCCAACTCGACATTAATGCGGTTGTCCAGGACAAGGTCCCTGTAGCGGTGGAAAAATGCCCATGGCATGTTGATCGAGACGCGCTCCAGAACGGCGCGCATAGCGGGGCTGATCGCAACGTCTCCCTGGTTTCGCGGCCCGGGCCCGGGTCCGGTTTTCGACTCGTTAATGAAACTCACCATCGGATATAATCACGTCAACACAAATACGCAAATTTCATGGATAATTCCCACCCGCGCCAAATACGCTTGAAGCCCGCCGCCGGAAAATCCGGCGACCCGCCCCCCGGGAGGCTCGCGGCTGCAAGCCGCTCCCACAACAGGGAGGAGGCGCTTGCCTCCGGAAGGCATACCCGCACCTATATGAGTTACCGAGGAATATGTCAATTGCATTGTAGCCGCGAGACTATCCGCGGGGAGCGCCGCATTCTTCGAGGATGGGTATTGTTTCGGCGCGGCCGTTCATCGCGGAGACCCCGGATCGGAGTCCGGGGCAGGCGCGGAGGGCGCAGAGGAAAACATGCGGACGAGGCATCAGGTCATAATATGTCATGATATCTGCCATCAGTCCGAGTTTCTTGAATTGACACGCCTCATGACTGATATTTCAACTTGATCTTTATCTCAGCGCCCTCCTTGTTCTTTATCTCAGCGCCCTCCGCGCCTGCCCCGGACTCCGATCCGGGGTCTCCGCGGTGAACGGTTACGTTTCGGCGTGGCTTTTGAAAAGGATGTGCCTGAAAAGGTGTTGATTAATTGGGAATAAACATTTTTAATATCCGACCGGTTCAATAATCGACCGGCTTTGCCGATATAGCCGTAAACTATCCGCAGCCCTTTTTGAGACGATCCTCGGCGGCCCACAACCGTGGCGGGATCCGCTTTTCCGCCGCGACGGCCGCCGTGGGGGGCCGCCTGGCCGGGAGTGATGGGATGGAAACCCTCATACAGGGCTTTATCGAAGCCTTTCATCTGCTCGTGACGCTCGATCCGGACGTTTTGGAGATCACGTACCGAACGCTCCAGGTCTCGGGGATCGCCACCGCGATAAGCGTGCTGATCGGCATCCCCATCGGGGTCGCCCTCGCCCTGACGCGATTTTTCGGCCGGGGGTTCCTGGTAAGCCTGGTAAATTTCGGCATGGGACTCCCCCCGGTAGTGGTGGGCTTTGTCACATGGCTTCTTCTCATGCGCTACGGCCCGCTCGGCATGCTCGGGCTCCTCTACTCTCCGACCGCCATGATCATCGCCCAGGCGGTGATCGCATCGCCAATCGTCGCCGGGTTCACCCTGGCCGCCGTCCAGGCGATAAACCCGAAGCTCCGGCTGCAAATCCTCTCACTCGGCGCGACACGCATGCAGTACCTCATGCTGCTGCTCTGGGAAGCGAGGCTCGGCATGCTTGCGGCGATCATCGCGGGCTTTGGCGGCGTGATCAGCGAGGTCGGGGCCTCGATGATGGTGGGAGGAAATGTCCGTGGCTACACGAGGGTGCTCACCACGGCCACCGTGCTCGAAGTCTCGAAGGGCAAGTTCGAGCTTGCCGCCGGGCTCAGCATCATCCTGCTCGTTTTGTCTTTTTGCATAATGGCCTCGCTGAGCTACCTCCAGCAGCGGGGAAGGCACTCTTAAGGATTGAGGGATTTTTAGGGCTTGAGGGATTCTCTAATTGCGCGATTTCATATTCCATCGAACTACTAGACCAAAGGGACTCATATGAAGCAGTACGTATTCGATCAGCTCCGAGAAAACGACTACCACCAGATTCATGAATTTCTCAAAAATAACGCGGAAGAAACGGTATTGAGCGAAATTTTCTGGCTCCCGGTGCCGGAAAACCTCTACTCCCACACTCAGAAGGAGCACTCGGAATGCCACCCCTTCTACTTTGCCGTTAATCTGTCCCGAAACAGGGTGGATTTCGAGCTGCTCATCCGCAGCCGCCAAATGCTGCGGTGCAACTGCATCCGCTACGCGGACCGCGAGCAACGGGACTATATCCTGGACTATGCGGACAAGATGCTGGCAGACCTCAAGATAAGACTCTAACCGAGCCGCTCCGAAATCCCTGTTGGGTATCGCTCCGCTCAACCCCGGCGCCGTTGACTTCAGCCGCGCCCGGCGGCGATCAATGCGGCCAGGGACGCGGGGCGGGCTCGAAGGGGCTGTCGCCAAAGTCAAACTACGACGAATTGTCATACTTCAGGTCCGGGCGGCAAACTCTAAAACCGTCATTCCCTGTTTGAGTGTTTTTGAGCGGGAATCCAGCATCTTTGTTTCTGCAACCGCCTGAAAAGAAGCTGGATTCCCGCCCAAAAACGCCGCGGGAATGACGGTCCTCGGGTGCCGCGCCGAACCATGAGTGCATTACGGTTTTGCCGTAATTGACTTGAGCAACAGCCCGCGACACCCTGCCCCACGTCCTAGGCTGTCGGATGCGTTTTGATTAAAATGCCGCCTTGAGCTTCCCGATATTTTCCCGATAATCGCCGTTAAACACCGCCGATCCGGCCACAAAAACGTTCACGCCCGCCTCGGCAAGCTCCCCGACCGTCTTGCTGTTCACGCCTCCGTCAACCTCGATCAGAGTGGGAAGCCCGGCTTCGTCTATCATCTCGCGGCACTGCCGGATCTTGGGCAGCATGTTGCGGATAAAGGCCTGGCCGCCGAACCCGGGGTTCACCGTCATGAGCAAAACCATGTCTATGTCGGGCAGAACGGGTTCGATCAGTGAAACCGGAGTGGCGGGATTTAACGCCACCACGGCCTTTGCCCCGAGTTCCTTGATCTGCTGGATTGCCCGGTGCAGGTGCGTGCAGGCTTCGAGGTGCACCCCGAGCCAGTCCGCCCCCGCTTCGATAAAGTCTTTAAAATAGCGTCCGGGGCGCTCGATCATAAGGTGCACATCGAGGGGCAGGCCGGTGGCCTTTCGCAGGGCGCGGACCACGTCCGGACCGATCGTGATGTTCGGGACGAAATGGCCGTCCATGATGTCCACGTGAATCCAGTCCGTCCCGGCCGCCTCGACGGCCCGGACCTCCTCGACCAGTTTTCCGAAATCCGCTGAAAGTATGGATGCCGCAAGCTTTCTCATGTAATCCTCCTACTTTTGCACAACCACGGCACGCAGGACCTCTTCGAGCGCCCGCAGCCCGTCCGCCGGCTTTCCGGCAAGGTGCACCCGGATCACCCTTCGCCGGTGTTTGCGCAGCGCCTCGAAATCTCCCAGCGCCTGGGCCCGCATCAGCATGCCGAACGTGTAAGGCTGCCCGGGAATGGGAGTATCCTCGGCAACGTCGGAAGTCAGAAGCACGAAAAGCCCCGTATTCGGCCCCCCCTTGTGCAGTTGCCCCGTCGAGTGCAGGTAGCGCGGGCCGTAGCCGGAAGTCGTGGCAATGCGGAGCCTGTCCCGGACGAGTGCGCGAAGGCTTTGCAGCCCGGCCTCGGTCGCGTCGTCTTCGCTCAAATAAGCGAGCAGCGCCAGGTAATCCGACCCCCGGGCCTGCTCGAAAAACATCGAAAGCGCCTGGCGAACGCTCGACGCGCCGCCCGCAACGTAGAGCCTGAGGGGCCCTTCGGCCATCTCCATCCCGGCTTCGGGCACCCTGCCCTCCCTGCGGACCTCTTCCAGGATTTTTCCCGTAAACGCCTTGGTTTCCTGAACATTGGGCTGATCGAAGGGATTTATCCCAAGCGCCGCCCCGGCCGTTGCGGTGGCGATCTCCCAAAGGAAGAACTGCGCCCCCAGGTCGAGCCGGTCGCGCATCGAGACGGTGATAACGGGATGTCCGGCCGAGCGAAGCGCATCCGCGCGGGCATCGAGGGCGGCGTCCGGCTCGTTTTCGATCCGGAACTCGACAAAAAAGCGGTCGTCCGCATAGACATCCGGAGCACCCGAGGCTTCCCCCGCAACCGGCACGATACCCGTCCCGTCTTTTCCGGTGCTCTCGGCAATGAGCTGTTCGAGCCACATCCCAAGAGAGCCGATGGGTCGAGGGATGAGAAATGTCAACTTGTTTCGCCCCTTGAGCGCAAGCGCGCCCATTGCCGCCCCGAGCGCAGCGCCCGGATTTTCCGCAAGCCGCCTCCCCGGCCCGCATGCTTCGATTATCGTGTAAACCCTGCCGAGCAACCCCGCGAGGTCGATCCCCATCAGCGCCGCCGGGACGAGGCCAAAGTATGACAGGGCCGAATAGCGGCCGCCGATGTCGGGATAATTGAGGAAAACCTGCCGGTAGGAACGCTCGCGGGCAAGTTTTTCGAGCATCGATCCAGGATCGGTTATGACGGCGAAATTCTCGCCCGCCCGATTCCCCTTGAGGCCGGCAAGCTTATCGTGGAAGTACTCCCCGAAGGACCGGCTCTCGATGGTAGATCCTGACTTGCTCGCCTCGATAAAAAAGGTGTCCGCGAGCGGCAGTCCGCGCTCGATGGCGAGAACGGTCGCCGGGTCGGTGCTGTCGAGCACGGTCAGGGGCAAACCGTCCGCCCCGTCCCCGAGGGTCTGCTTCAATACGAGGGGCGCCAGGCTGCTCCCGCCCATTCCCATGTGGAGCACATGGCGAATGCCAGATTTTTTGAGTTCGGATGCGAAAGCGGCGAGATTTTCGATATCGGGCCGTATCTTTTCGGGAGAATCCAGCCAGCCCAGCGAGTTCGAGATGATCTTTTGCTGGTCCCCTTCCGTTTTCCACACGCCGGGGTCCTTCTTCCAGAGGCGAGCGCCGAATCCGGCTTCATCGAGATCTCGCAAAAGCTCTTCCACATCCGCTTCAAACCCGTTCAGGCTGGCCTCCAATCCGGCAAGCTTCATTTATTCCTCCTCATCTCCAAATATTTCGCACCGGGTGGGCCGCCCCCGAATGGACCGGCCGAGAGTGTACGATTCTAAATGCGCGCGGGCTTCATTGCAATTCGAGATTTTAAGATCGGCATCAAACCGAATCGCGTTCAAAATCCCCCCGGCCCCCCTTTAGAAAAGGGGGGAATCCTACTGGCGCGCCCTGCTACACCCCCCTTTTCTAAAGGGGGGCCGGGGGGATTTTGCGGCATCAGATGCTGAACCCATGCAGAATTCCCGCGATCAGGGACAGCAGGGGCGAGGGAGCTATGCCGAGCAGGATGACGGTGGCGAGCATGCACGCGCACAGCACGGCGCCGAGCATGCCGGGGTAAGGGGCCGCCGGCGAAACCTCCTCGGGCCGCATGAAAAGAGCCACTATAACGTCGAGATAGAAATAAACGGATATTATGGCCGTCACGATGCCGATTACGGCCAGGACGGTAAATCCGGCCTGCAGGACCGACTTGAAGATGATGATCTTGCCGATAAATCCGGCCGTCGGCGGCAGTCCGGCGAGCGAGAGCAGGCACACGGCCAGGAGGGCCGAGGTCCAGGGATGCGAGAACCCGAGTCCCCGATAATCCCGAATCGCGTCGAGGTCGGAATCCCCGCGCGAAAGAAGCGCCACGGCCCCGAACGCCCCCAGGTCCATTACGGCGTACGCGCTCAGGTAGAACATCACGGCCGAAGCCCCGTCGCTCTTAACGGCAAGCAGCGCCATGAGCACGTACCCCATCTGGGCTATCGAGGAATATGCCAGCAGCCGCTTTATGTGCGTCTGCGCAAGGGCGGTTATATTTCCGACGATCATGGTGAGGGCGGCAATGACCCACAGGAACGGCGTCATATACGCGAAAAGCTCCGGGGACATGTTCAGCGAGAACCGGAGAAGGGCCGCGAACATGGCCGCCTTCGACCCCGTCGAAAGAAAAGCGGTGATCGGGGCCGGCGCGCCCTGGTAGACATCGGGGGTCCACAGGTGAAAGGGGACCAGGGAAACCTTGAAGCCCATTCCCGCGGCGATCAGGCCCAGCCCGAGCAGCGCCACCGCCATGTTCTCGCCCGATACGGTCTTCCCGAGGCTCCGGGCAATATCGAGCGAGCCGGTTGCCGAAAAAAGAAGGGCCACCCCGAAGACCAGGAAGCCGCTTGCAACCGATCCCATCACGAAATATTTCAGCGCCGCCTCGTTTGACGCGGGGTCCTCATGGGCGGAGCCGATAAGGATGTAAAACGAGACGGATAAAAGCTCCAGGCCGACGAAAAAGACGATCCAGTCAAGGGCGCACGCGGCAAGGGCCATCCCGAGCGCGGCGAAGAGGATGAGCGCAAAGTATTCGTCTCCCGCGATGCCTTTGAGGGCGGCGTAGCGAAACGAAAACAGAAGGGCGATCAGCGAAACGATGCAGACGAGCGAGACGAAAAACCTCGCATAGGCGCTCGCGTCTATCATCCCCTGGTAGCCCGGTCCCGCCGGCGTAAACGAGAACGCGGACATCCCCGCCGCGCAAACCGATATCACGGCTGTGGCGAAAAAAAGCCCGGACGCTTTGGGCCGGGCAATGCCCGCGCAAAAGATGAACAGGCCGCCGCCGGCGAGCAGAATGTAGGGAAGGAGGATTATCCAATCAGATGACATTTCCTCAAGACCTCGAAACCACGATTGGAACGAATCAGGGCAGCGCGGCCATCTTCTTCACCGCGCCTCCCACAAGCGAGTGCACCGGACCTTGCAGAAGGTCGAGCACGGGACCCGGATAAAATCCTATAATCAGCACCGCGAGCGCCAGGGGCGCCAGGATTGCCGCCTCGCGCCCGGTGATGTCCCACAGGGCGAACTCCCGCCTCGGCTCCCCGTAGAGCGTATCCTGCACCAGCCGCAGGGCGTAGACCAGGGCGAAAACCATCCCCCCGAAGGCGAGCGCCGCCGCCACGGGATTTGTCTTGAAAGCCCCCACCAGGATCAGGATTTCCCCCACGAAATTATTGAGTCCCGGAAGGCCGATCGTCGACATCCCGAATAGCAGGAAAAAGGCGCTGAATACCGGCATCCGCTTCCATATCCCGCCCATCTCGGAAAGATCGCGCGTTTTCGTGCGCTCATCGAGCATCCCGACCAGGATAAACAGGGCCGACGTGGTGATGCCGTGGTTCACCATCTGGAGCACCGCGCCAGAAACCGTCATGGCGTTCCAGACCGCGAGCCCGATCACCACAAGCCCCATGTGCGCGATGCTCGAGTAGGCGACGAGCCGCTTCATGTCCCTTTGCGCAAGGGCGATCCACGAGGCGTAGAAAAGCCCTATGAGCCCGACCGCGATCAGCACCGGGACCGATGCGGCCGCCGCGTTCGGGAAAAGCGGGAATGCGACCCGCAGCACCGCGTAGGCCCCGGTCTTCAGGAGCAAGCCGGCAAGGATGACGCTTCCGGCGGTCGGCGCTTCGGTGTGCGCGTCGGGAAGCCAGGTGTGGACGGGGAAAACGGGAATTTTTATCGCAAAGGCCAGGAGAAACGCCGCGAACAAGAGACCTTCGGCCATTTTGGACAGAGGAAATCCGGTCAGCATGAACAACGAAAACGTATAATTTCCGGTCTTTGCGCCGTGCAGAAGGTAGAGCGCGATCAGGGCGACCAGCATCAGCAGGCTGCCCGCGATGGAAAACATCACGAATTTAAGGGTCGCGAATATTTTTCCCGAATGCCCCCATATTCCGATAATGAAAAACATCGGGATGACCTGGAGTTCCCAGAAGAGATAGAAAAGAAAAAGATCGGTTGCCAGGAACACCCCGAGTATTCCGGTTTGCATGAACAGCAGGAGGAAATGAAAAAGCCCCACCCTTTCTTCTATCTGTTTCCAGGAAACCAGTATCGACAATACCCCGAGAAGAGCGGTGAGAAGTATGAGCAGAAGGCTGATGCCGTCCAGCGCCAGACTGTAGCGCACCCCGATGGACTCGATCCATGAATGGTCTTCCACCAGCAACCAGTCGCCCGTCGAGCTCGACTTGAGGTCAAGGAAGAATAGCGAGAGCACCAGGAGCAGGTCCGCCAACGCCACGCAAAGACTCACCCACCGGCACCCACGGGGATGTTTCCCCAGGGCGAGCGCCGCCAAGGCCCCGGCGAGCGGCAGAAAAAGTATAATTGTAAGCAGGTGCGAACCGGTCATTCAATCGCCTCAACAAGGTATGTTTTCACCGCGGAGACGCAGAGGCGCAGAGACGCAGAGGCGCAGAGACGCAGAGGCGCAGAGGAAAGCGAAGAGCAAGAGCCTGTCTTGATTTGTTTTCGCTTTTTTCTCGTTCCCACGCTCCGGGGGCTGTTGACTAAAGAAATATTCAAGCTGCGCGACCATTGATCGGGACGTGAGTTCCCCTCCCTTCGATGGGAGGGGTTAGGGGAGGGTGTTGAATTTTCAAGTACTTACGACCCCCTCCCCCAGCCCCTCCCGCCAAGGGAGGGGAGACCTCCGCCCTGGTTTGGCCACACCTGTCGCAACTTTTGCCTTTGGGCAACAGCCCCTCCCGCGTGGGAACGAGGAAAAACAGGGAATGACGATTTTGACGACCCGAGCCGAACTTCAGTGGCATGGGTAACCTGTTCGCTGCGGGCCGCGAACGTTTCCTTGCGGGCCTTGACGAAAGCGGTTTGATTATGTATTTAGATGCATAAATATAATTTGGAGCCTGCCATGAAGAGTCTCATTAAAGTGATGAAAGCGCTTTCCGACCCCAACCGCTTGAAGATACTAAAGATACTTCAGCGCAAGGAAATGTGCGTCTGCGAGATGCGGGCGGCCCTCGAAATTGCTCAACCCACGGTTTCGAGCCATTTGAAGGTGCTGGAAGAGGCCGGGCTGGTGGAGTTCAAAAAGGAGGGCCTGTGGGTGAACTACAGCCTGGCCAAGGGCAATGACAGTCCCTATGCGGCCTGCCTGCTCGGGAACCTGAGGCACTGGCTGCAAGACGATGCCGAAATCGTGAAGCTCACCGGGAAACTCTCCTCGATAGACCGGGAAGAGATTTGCAGAAAATGATGCGGCAAGACCGCCCCGCGATGCTCCATTTTCGTCCTCCCGGCGGACCCCGGATCGGGTCCCATGGCCGTCAACTTAAGGAGTCTATCGCTCGGGCCTTCCAGTCCAGTGCAATGCCTTTTGCCCTGAAGGGGCTAAATAAACCAGCCCAGGGTCAGTCTCGCGCTTCGCGGGACGCCACCCTGGGAACGGGACGCACAAAAGTATTTACCCCGAAGGGGGTACATACCGGCAAACTGCCGGATTCGCGTAGCCAAGCGGCTATTTCCCATCATTATGTAACCCCTTCAGGGTAACATCGTGGGGACGGTTGCCCCCAGGGTGGCGTCCCGCGAAGCGCGGCACTGACCCTGGGCTGGTTTGTTTAGCCCCGTTGGGGCATTAAAGCGCGCGATCCCGGCGGTTTTGCTTAAGTTGACGGCCATGGGATCAGGTCCGGGGCAGGCGCCGTGAGCCGGGAAGCCCCGGCAAACCTCCTATGAAACTCCATGGGGCCAATGAAGTTTCATCCTCGTTCAAACCCCGTCCGAGGACTGGGCTGCTCCGCTGGATTCCGGCTTCCGCCGGAATGACGTTGGGAAAACCCCCGGATAATCCCCGGCGGCCCCCGGATACTTCCCGGCGGACCCTGGATAATCCCCGCATGGTAACAGCCTCCAACGCGGCGAATTCCTCTCGATAGCCGTGAGTTTTTTCGATCTTCAGACGGAAAAGACCGCATAGAGTCCCCCGCCGTCACGCCTCGGAGACCGACCGAGAAGTTTTTGACGCCCGCCCCATGGATTGTTTCCCTCGGCATCCTTAAATCCAGCTTTAAAATCTGCTCCGGTTTGAATACACTTACGTAATGCGCGAACTATCCAAGGGCCCAACAAACTCGCGGCGGCCCGTAACCGGAAGCTGGAGCGCCACATGACGAAGCACACGATAAAGTTCCTGCCCTACGATAAGGAAACAACGGTTTCCGAGGAGCAGAGCCTCATTCGCGGCGCCATCGAGGCGGGGGTTCACGTGAATGCCTCGTGCGGGGGCGGGGGGCTGTGCGGGAAGTGCCGCGTCATCATCGAAAGCGGCGAGGTTGAAGGCGGCATTACCGAGATGCTCGACCGCGGCGACCTGGACAAAGGATACCGGCTTGCCTGCCTCTGCCGGGCCAAAAGCGACCTGGTGGTGCGCATTCCGGTCGAATCGGAAATCGACCCGAGCGTGCTGAACAGGCTCAGCACCCCGAGGCGGTCCGCCCGCGTTCAGCAGATGAACTTCGAGGACCTGAAAAACCAGGGTCTTTTCATCCCCCCGGTGGAAAAAAGATACCTGGAACTCCCCCCGCCCACCGCGGCGGATAATCTCGCCGATTCGAGCCGGGTCATCAATTTTTTAAAAACCCACCATAACGAACACCGGCTCGTCTTCTGGCTCGCGGTCCTTAGAAAACTCCCCGACGTCATACGGGAAGCCAATTTCAAGATCACGGCGACCCTTGCAAGACCCGTTTTTGACGGCCGGAAAAGCCAGATCATCAACGTCGAGCCCGGCGACACCACGCGGAGAAATTTTGGCATAGCCGTGGATATCGGCACCACGACAGTGTACGGCCAGTTGATCAATCTCGACACCGGCGAAATCCTGGCCGAACACGGCGACTTTAACGCCCAGATCAGCTACGGCGAGGACATTATTTCGAGGCTCATCCACGCCGAGAAGCCGGGCGGACTCGATGAGCTGCACAGCGCCGTCGTGAAGACCATCAACGGCATCATACATGTCATCGTGGGCAGGGCGCACGTTCACCCCAACGAGATATCGACGATCACTTTCGCCGGCAACACCACCCTGAGCCAGATCCTGATAAAGGCGAACCCGGCCTACATCAGGCGGTCTCCCTACGTGCCGGTCACGACCCTTTATCCGCCGATCCGGGCAATCGACCTGGACCTCGACCTCGCGCCGCACGCGAACGCCCTGCTCTACCCGAGCGTTTCGAGTTACGTGGGCGGCGATATCGTCGCCGGCGTCATGGGATCGGGCATTTACCTCTCGGACCGGTTGTCGCTCTATATCGACATCGGCACCAACGCGGAAATTGTGGTCGGCAACAAGGACTGGCTCGCCTGCGCCGCATGCTCGGCGGGACCGGCTTTCGAGGGCGGGGGGATTCAGTTCGGCATGCGGGCCTCCGAGGGCGCCATTGAAGATTTCTCGATCGATCCGACCACCTTCAACCCGATGAACCTGACCGTCGGCAACGTCAAACCCAAGGGCATCTGCGGATCGGGGCTCATCAACATCGTGGCCGCGTTGTTCGAAACGGGGGTCATCGACAACCACGGAAAATTCCACCGCAGGCTCAAGTCGGAGCGCCTGCGCGAAACAGACGGCGTCTACGAATACGTCCTTGCAAAAAAAGAGGTGACGCAGATCGACCGCGATATCGTAATTACCGAAATCGACATCGAAAATCTCATCCGCGCAAAGGGCGCAATCTACAGCGGCTGTCAAACCCTGCTCGACGAGGTGGGCCTGAGCATCAAGGACCTCGACCGCGTCGTTCTCTCGGGAGGGTTCGGCAGCCACGTGGATGTCGCAAAGGCCATGACCATCGGACTGCTTCCCGAGATCGACCCCGAGAAGGTGACCTACATCGGAAACGGATCGCTGCTGGGCGCGAGGATGAGTTCCCTGACCAACAGGATCAGGCAGGACGTGGTCGAAGTCTTAAAGAAAATGACCAATTTCGAACTCTCGGAAACCCGCTCCTTCATGGACCATTACATGGCGGCCCTCTTCCTGCCCCACACCAACCTCGACCTTTTCCCCAAACTCAAGGAACGCCTCGGACTCGGGAAACCCTGGATCAACGCGCATGCCGGGGCGATCTCCCCGGAGCAAAAGCCTGCCTGATTTCCACTGACCGTTCACCGCAGAGACGCAAAGGGCGCAAAGAAAAAGCGGATTTAAATTTGTTAAGTCCTGGACAGCCTTCAGCGCTTTGGAGGAACAGTCGCTTCAAATCTTACCAAGAATTTTTTGTGTAAGTCCCGGTTCTTCCTGCGTCCTCTGCGTCTCCGCGGTGAACGGTTATGATTTTCACGCACCCCGTGTGCGCGGGCGGATGATATTGCTATCCGGGCCTCTGTTCCGCTGTCTGCTTAAAGCTGTTTCACTTCCATGGCTTTTTTGATATTCATATGGATACGCTCGGCACGGCAGGTTGTGTTGTTAAGAAGGGCCTCGGCGGGGACCGACCCGGTCAGGAACGCCTGCTTCGAAGACCTCCGGGGACCACCTCTGCAAATCAGGAGAAACGGGACATGCGGCAAGAACTGCTGCCGGACACACTTGTGCGGCTATGGGCGGATGTGGAGGGAGGCCGGCTTTCCCGGGAGGAATTCCACAGGGACCAGGACGTTTTCCTGGAGGAATACCGCGACGAGTGGAAGCGGGCGCTGCTGCTCGACGGCGAGGCCGATTTGCCGAACAGCATCCTTCGCGAACTCGCCTCCTACTTCGGGGACGGGGACCTGGACGAAACCCGGCGGCTGTGCCTGGATGCGGTGGCGGATATCAAGGGAGAGTGGCGGGACAAGGTGGGGAGCATCGACGCGGATAGGGTGCGGTCCTTCTACGATCAAAGCCGGGCGATGCTCCACGAGCTGATGTGGTGGCACACGCTCACGGACGATCTCTCGCCGCTGGCGTATGTGGTGGCCCTGAAATTCGCCTCAATGCACGGATGCGGAAACTGCCTGGACTTCGGCTCCGGCGTCGGCTCGGGGGCGCTTCTCTTTGTACGAAACGGAATTACCGTGACACTGGCGGACATCAGCTCGAAGGCGTTGGGGTTCAGCGCCTGGAGGTTTGCCCGGCGGGGACTCGAAGCCCGACAAATCGACCTCAAGTCCCAAAAACTGCCTGCCGCATTCGATTTCATCACGGCCATGGATGTCTTCGAACACCTCGTGGACCCCGTGGGCACGGTGAGGGACCTCCACGCCGCGCTCAAAACCGGAGGATACCTGTTCGGCCGCTTTCATGCCGAACTGGATGAACTCCGCCCCCACCATATCGTTCTCGATTTCGAGCCGACCTTCAAGGAGCTGGAAAAACTGGGCTTTACCAGGGTCTGGCAGGACAGGTGGCTATGGGGACATGAGGTCTATCAAAAGCTCTAGACCGCGACACGAGGACTTCATACACCGGTAATTGGGTAGTGGGTCACTTTATATCCGATAGGATTATACCACAGTCCTGTCCGTCCCGCGAACATAATGCAGAGGTGTTGCGACGTGGCAATTAATTGCCAGCAGAAAAGTTTCACGCAAATGGGGCAAGGGGCAGATTGGGGAATTGTGGAAAAACGACATAACGGGCTAGTTTTTGTTTGACAGGATAGTTAAAATCTGCCTATAGCTCACTGGATACGTTCAGATGAGAGGGGTAGAGGGGGTTTATTTTGGAGAGTGAGCCGCAAATCATCAAGAAAAACAACAAAGTAGCGTATTTAATTGAAGGATTTTCGGTTGATAATCCAAGTAAACCGGAGGTTGTTCGGTTCGGTATCCTCCAAGTTGACGTTATGAAACGTCATGACCGTGGCCAGAATTCTGCCCTGGCTCAGTTCGACAGTATTGTCGCTCCAGGTCTCATTTCAGTGCAACATGTTTTTCGCGGGTTAAATCGACCGTTGTTTGCTGATGGCTCCATGGAAGCGGACAAACAGAAACTGGCATATACATGGCGGCCAGTGTGGGATTTTGAATGGCCAGACCCTTTCGGTAGGCCGCGCAAGTTACCTCGCCCGATGAACTGCGTTTTCGTAGTCATCGTTAGCAAGAATATGCGGCACCTTGAGGAATGGCCCGAGGTTTATGGGTGGATTGATAGATGGAACTGGGTGGATGAGGACCCTGGAGTGCCTGGATCTCCGCTCAATTGGTCTTCAAGGTATGGAGAGAAACTCTTCACTCAAAAAGGAGTATGAAATGGATGGGTTTACGACAAAAGCGATGGCGCAGTTCTTTATAGACAATCCGCCAAAAGCCTTTCGCCCATGTGCCTATTATGATAAACACCTTGACTGCATCCGAGTTCAGGTAAGGGATTGCAGTTTCACTGAGATTAGACTGAATGAGGCATTTACCATTTACCAGGCCAACCATGTGTCGTGCGCGGAGTACATCGGATTTAGCATCAAGGGGATACGACACCTTTTTGAAGAATTAAAGTTGCCCAGGGCAAAAGAACGCCCCTACATCATTGCCGAAATAATAGATGCCGCAGTCAAGGCTAATCCAGGGGCTTTTGGTGATTTTATCCAGAGAAATTTCCCGGCCTTGCTCGATCTCGAAGTTGAAGATCTTCCGTATGATAAAGCGGCTTGAACCGAGTCATCACAGTACTTTTTACCTTCGGGGCAACTGGGTAACTGGTTGCCCCGTTCTCATTCTATCCAATCAGCCAATCTCGCAACATTTTCCAGCGTCCACCGGTAATTGCCTTCATTTGACAACTTTTTGTACCTGTCTATATTGTGTTCAATCATCACCATGATTTGCTGGTGGCCGGCCAGATATACGTCTCGCGCAATCCGAAACGACGGCTCCACACCCCATTGCCTTGTAACAGTTCCATAAGACAGCGCAAGCATCGAGTTCCCCCAGTTCATCCGGCGCCGCGGGACGGGACCATTCCCGCTATAGTTGCAACGCGATATGGCTGAAGGGAGAAAAATGAGAAAACCGCTTTGGATTCCTTCGGAAGAGTGGAAGGACCGCGCCAACATCACCCGGTTCATCGGTTCTGTAAACAAGAGACACGGCCTGGCAATCAGCACCTATGACGACCTCTATAAATGGTCTGTCTCGAAGATTCCGGAATTTTGGGCCGCGGTCTGGGACTTCGTCGAGATAAAGGCGTCGCGCGCCTACGACAGGGTTGTCGATGACCTCGACAAATATCCGGGGACAAAGTGGTTCCCCGGGGCGCGGCTGAATTTTGCCGAAAACCTGCTGAGGTTCCGGGACGACCGCCCCGCTTTCGTATTCCGCCGCGAGGACATGAAGTCGGCGACGATGACCTACCGCGAACTCTACGATGCGACGGCGCGCCTTTCGGCGGCGCTTCGAGGGGCCGGCATCGTTGCAGGGGACCGGATCGCCGCCTACATGCCCAATATAATCGAAACGGCCGTGGCGATGCTCGCCGCAACGAGCGTGGGGGCGGTATGGTCGTCCTGCGGCGCCGAACTGGGCGCCGCCGCCGTGCCCGACCGCCTGGGCCAGATCGGCCCGAAAATCCTGTTCACCGTCGACGGTCAGATCTACAAGGGCAAGGCCGTGAACGTGCTGCAAAACGTCGAAAAAATCGCGAACCAAATCCCTTCGCTCGAAAAGATCGTGGTCGTCCCCTACGTGGCGGAACGCCCGGACATCGGCAGCATCAAAAACGGCGTGCTCCTGGGCGATTTCGTCTCGAAAGGCGAGACCGAGATCCAGTTCGAGCAGCTTCCATTCGACCACCCCGTCTATATCATGTTTTCATCCGGCACGACGGGCAAGCCCAAGTGCATGGTCCAGGGTTCGGGAGTTCTGATAAACCATCTCAAGGAGCTGATAATCCACACCGACCTCAAGCGCGAGGACAGGATTTTTTATATCACCTCGCCAAGCTGGATGATGTGGAACTGGCTGCTCGGCTCCCTGGCCACGGGCGCCGCCATCGTCCTCTACGACGGCAACCCGGGTTATCCCGATTGGGGCGCCATGTGGAAGCTGGCCCGGGACGAGAAGATATCGATCTTCGGGTGCAGCGCGACCTATCTCAATTACCTCAGGGCCCAGGGCGCAAAACCGGGGACGGCATACGACCTTTCCTCCCTGAGGGCAATCTCCCAGACCGGCTCGCCGCTCTCGGCGGAAGGCTTCGAGTGGGTCTATGCCGCGATCAAATCCGACATGCACTTCAATTCCATTTCCGGGGGCACGGACATCAACGGATGTTTTGCGCTGGGGAGCCCCATCCAGCCGGTATATGCGGGCGAGTTGCAGGGCGCGGGGCTCGGGATGAAGGTCAAGGCCTACGACGAACAGGGGCGCCCCGTCATCGACAGGGAAGGGGAGCTTGTCTGCGAGGCCCCCGCGCCTTCCATGCCCCTGCATTTCTGGGATGACCCCGATTTCGCGAAATACAGGAACGCCTACTTCAACGCGTACCCGAAAGCCTGGCGGCACGGCGACTGGATCCTGGTCCACGGGGACACGGGGGGCATAACCTTTCTGGGCCGCTCGGACTTTACCCTGAAACCATCCGGGGTGCGGATCGGTCCCGCCGAAATCTACAACGTCGTGGAAAACATCGAGGGAATAGCCGACAGCATGGCGGTGGGCCAGGATTGGAAAGGCGGACAGAGGATAATTCTTTTCGTAAAGCTGGTCGAGGGGCGGTTGCTCGACGATAACCTGAAAAACAGGATCAAGTCCGCCCTGCGCCGGGAGGCATCCCCCCGCCACGTTCCCGAGCTGATTATCGAGGTCCCCGATATTCCTTACACTTTCAATATGAAGAAGGTCGAGAGCTCGGTTTCAAACCTGCTGAACGGCAGGCCCATCACGAACCGGGACGCCCTCACAAATCCCGAGGCCCTGGATTTCTACGAGGGGATAGCGCGCGAGTTGCGTCAGGCGTCGTAGCGTGTCACCCCTGTGTGTGGGAGCGGCTTGCAGCCGCGAGGGGAACGCTGGAGTCGCCATTGCCGGCCGGCCGGTATCAAGGATGTGTGTGGGAGCGGCTTGCAGCCGCGAGCGGAACGCGGCAACGCAAAGGGTATCGCGGCTGCAAGCCGCTCCCACGGAATGCCGGGCCGACGGACTGAGTGAATTCGGAGGTCTAAACGACAATGAACACGTACGTATCGCTGGCTGCAAGCCGCTCCCACGGAATACCGGGCCGGCGGAGTGAGTGGAATCGGAGGTTTAAACGACAATGAACGCATGCGCTGAGTTTTTGGAGCGCCGGGACTGCGTCCTCTTGCTGGTCGACATCCAGAAGACGCTTCTGGACCTTTGCGTCGACGCGGACCGCATACCCGGAAATGCCGCCGCCCTTATCGAGACCGCCGAACTTTTCGGAATCCCCGTGCTGTGCTCGGTCCACAATCCGGAAAAACTGGGCGGGTCCCTGCCCGAGTTGACCGGGAGAATCTCACGGCCCAGGTTTTTCGATAAACTGGAATTCAACTGTTTCGAAAACGAAGCGATTGCCGGGGCCGTTCGCGAGACGGGCCGAAAGACCGTGCTGCTGGCGGGCCTGGAAGGGCACGTGTGCATCTTCCATACGGGGGTGGGGGCGTTGCGGGAGGGATACCGCGTCCATGTCGCCTCGGATGCCGTGACGTCGAGGGGCCTTCCCGACAAGGAGACCGGGCTTCACCGTCTCGACAGGGCCGGGGCCGTGATCAGCTCCACCGAGATGATCGTCTTCGAACTGCTCGGCAGGGCCGGGACCGGGGAATTCCGGGCCCTGCTGCCGCTGATCAAAAAATTTTAGAAGCCGGGGATCTCGCGGACCCCCGGACGGGCTTGCCGGCAAGGACGGGTGTTGGGTTTCGCTGTCGCTTAACCCAACCTACATGACCCTCCGGTCACAACGGAGCATGGGAACGAGGGGGTAACCGCGGGTGCGGGTTTGTTTGTCTTTCATATAAACCTACGGACTGGATGCATCATTCCGGTCGTGGCGCGTCTCGGCTAAAGGAATGGACAGATGAAAATCCTCGTAACTTATGCTTCATGGACCGGTAATACCAGAAAGGTTGCCGAGGCAATTTTTCGGGAGATGGAACCGGAAAAAGATTTAAGAGAATTGAGTGAAGTTACGGATCTTGACTCTTATGACCTCATCTTCGTAGGTTTCCCGATGCACGAGGAAGGGCAGCCGGCGGCGGAGGCCAGGGATTTCCTGAAAAGACGCTGTGCCGGCAGGAAAGTGGCCCTCTTCATCACCCACGCCGCGATAGAAGAGTTTCCCCTGCTGAATCAGTGGCTTGAGAACTGCAAAAAGGCTGCTGAAGACACATTCCTGGTGGCGGTATTCAATTGTCAGGGGCAAATGGCGCAAGATGCTCTGGATGCAATGCTCAATAGCCCGGACCCCAAGATGCGGGACTTTGGGGGAAGGGTCATGCACTCCAGGGGACAGCCGGATGCGGTGCGGCTTGAACGCGCCCGTGCTTTCGCAAAAAAAGTAGTGGCGGATCTGAGTTCCTGATTCCTGACGGCCCGCGCCCGATCCAATGATGATTCTTAATGTGTGGCATCAGTTGCCGCTCACGCCGTTTTCCGGGTTCAAGACGCGGTGGATTTCCTCGGCAAGCTGGCGCAGGGCCACGGGTTTCATGAGAAACGCCCTGATGCCGATCTGTGCGGCCCTGATTTCATCGATCATGTCGCTGAATCCGGTGCACAGAACGATAGGCATATTCGGGCGTATCTTGAGCATTTCCCTGGCCAGCGCGTCGCCGGTCATGCCGGGCATCGTCTGATCGGTGATGACCAGGTCGAAGCGGTCGGAACGCGCCCGGAAAACCTCCAGGGCGTCGGCGCTGCTGAATCTCACGGCCACCTCATAGCCCAGCTCTTCGATCATTTCCTTGAGCATCTGGGCGATGTATTTTTCGTCGTCGACCACCAGGATGCACCCCTTCCCCCGTGGCAGGAACTCCGAAAAAAAGTCCGAACTCGCTTCCTTCATTTCGGCGACAGGGAAATAAATATGAAAGATCGCGCCTTCGCCGGGCTTGCTGGAAACGGATATTCCCCCCGATAAACTCTGCACGATCCCGTAAACCACTGACAGCCCGAGGCCGGTGCCCTCTTCAGGTCCCTTGGTGGTGAAATAGGGCTCGAAGATTCTTTGTTTTACCGCTTCGTCCATCCCGTGCCCGGTGTCGGAAATGGTGAGTCTGAGATAATGTCCGTGGTCGAGTTCCACTGATTCCGGCGTGGCGGCGGAATCGACGCGCGCATTGGTCAAACCGACGTCGAGCGCCCCTCCATTCCGGCGCATGGCATGCGCGGCATTGGTGCATAAATTCATCAGCACCTGGTGGATCTGGATCGGATCGGCCATAATTTCGGTTTCCCGGGCTTCCGCGCCGATCTCCACGCGTATTTCGATGGTCGTGGGCAGTGTCGATCTGAGCAGGTTGAGCGCCTCCTTCACGATGAGGCTCATTCGCACCGGCCTGAATTCCTGCTCGGCCTGGCGGCTGAAGGTAAGGATCTGCTTCACCAGGTCCCGCGCTCGGCAACCGGCCTTGAGCACCTTCTGGATGCTTTGGTGGAACGGGGCGCCTTCCGGCATCTGCTGGAGCAGGAGTTCGGAATAGCCGATTATCGGAGCGAGCATATTATTGAAATCATGAGCAATCCCTCCGGCCAGGGTCCCTATCGCCTCCATCTTCTGAGACTGGCGGAGCTTGGCTTCGAGGGTTTTTCGAGTCGTTACGTCCTCCGCGGTGCCTTCGAGGATGTAGTCCCCGCCCTTTTCACGAACGGCGCGAACGCTGAGACTGACCCATGCGATGCTCGCGTCCTTGCGATAATAGCGCACCTCGAAATCCCGGACGGTGCCCCGCTCCTCGATGAGGCCCAGAAGCTCGACGCGACGAGACGCGTCCACGTAGATCCGCCGGATGTCGGAGAGAGCGCTTAACACCTCCTCTTGTGAATCGTATCCCAGGATGCGGGCAAACGCCAGGTTGGCGCTGATCAGGGGCCCCTCGCGAGATGTCTGGAAGATGCCCATTACGGCGTTTTCAAAGATGTCGCGGTACTTCCTCTCCGCCCGCCTGAGCGCCTCGAGCACCTTTATGCGCTCGGTGATGTCGCGGATGGATTCGATGGCGCCGACGACATTTCCTCTCGAATCCCGCAGGACGCTTGCCTTCCCGAACAGGTACGCTTCCCCCCCGTTGAGAACCGGCATGTAGGCTTCACCCTCGATCACCAGTCCCCTTCTGTGCACATTCGAGTATTCGCTCTCGATTTCCTCCCAGGGCATGAGGACAAGATCGATGAGAATGGGCCTTCGCTTGCCGTAGAACGGCAGGGCGTACTCGTAGTCCCCCTTTCCCAGCATCTCCGAGGCCTTGACCCCCGTCATCTCCTCGATGGCCCGGTTCCAGGCGATCACCCTTGCGTCCCTGTCGATGACCAGGGTTGCGTCCGGCAGGAACTCGATGATATCGGCAAGCTGACGCCGGGACTCCCTTATCTCCTCCTCCGCCGTCTTGTAATCGGTTATGTCGCGCTGCACGCCCCATGCGCCCACCAGGCAGCCGTCCTCGATCGTCCCGATGATGCTGCTCATGAAACAGCGGTCTTTGCCCGCGCGGTCCCTACGGTACAGTTCGTGCTGGACGATCCTGTATTCCGAACGGATAAAGAGGCCCAAAAGCTCGACGTTGTGCGGGTCCGACCGGCTAAACATAGTCCCCAGGCGGGCCCCTATGAGCTGCTCGGCCCTCTCGAGGCCGTACATCCGGGCCAGCACGTCGCTGCATTCGGCCAGGCGGCCGTATTTATAGAACAGCTCGATTTGTTCCTCTACCGGCAGAGTGACCGGAATGGGCTCCGTGGCCTCGATCCGCCAGATTGCCTCCGAGCTGTTGGATATAAACGCCCGGTAGCGGGCCTCACTCGCCCTCAGATCGATTTCCGCCTGCCTCAGGTCCGAGATGTCCCGGATCGATTCTATGCCTCCGGACCTGTTCCCGTAAGCATCGAACAGCGGGGCCACCGTGGCGAAAACATAGGCCCCCTTGCCCCCGTAGAGCGCCGGGACATACGCCTCGCCGCTGAGGGTGCTCCCCGTGCGTTTTACATAGCGGTACCTGGACTCGAGGTCCTTGTCCTCGGCGTCGATGAGGTCGAGCAAATGCGGCCGCCTCTCGCCGTAGAAAGGAATCGTGCACTCGTGGTCCCCCTTGCCGATCATCTCCTGCTTGCCGACCCCCGTCATCTCCTCGATGGCCCGGTTCCAGGCGATCACCACCTTGTCCCGGTCGACGACAAGGGTCGCATCCGGCAGGAACTCGACGATATCGCTGAGTTGCCTGTTAACGAATACCAGCGCCTCTTCCGCCAGTTTTCGTCTTGCCTCCTCCTTCATGATGAGGCGGGCGCGCACCAGAAAATAGGAGGCCAGGGCAACGGTGAGCAGCAGGATTCCCGCGGCGGGAAACCACCTGTTGCGGAAACCCTGTATTGTCGCCATCGTCTCGGATTCCGGCGTCGCCACCACGATAGACCAGAACGTATTGCCCAACTTGACGGGGAGATATACGGCGTACTTTTTTTCCGACACACGGGTTTCGCCGCGGACCCTGTCATAAACGTAGGTCGTCACCCCCTCTTCTTGTCGCAACATCCGGTCGGCCATCGCGAGGATGTCCGGAAAGTCCCCGCAGTTCTCGAAGACGCTCCCGCCTATGTGTCCCGGCACGGGGCAGTAGAGTTCGACGCCTTTCCCGCTGATCACCCACGCGTAGCCGTTTTCTCCGATTTTGATGCCTTCCAGGAACTTTTTCGCCAGCGTGTCGAAAGCGATCAAAATACCCAGGGACCCGGTGTACGCATCCCCGTCAAAGACGGGCACATGAAAGGCGATGTTTTTCGAGCCGATCGCGGCGTCGAAGACCTCGCTTATCACCGGCCTGTGAGTCCGCCTGATTTCCTGAATGTGTTCGTGGTGTGCGATGGTGACGAGGCCCGGATTGGGCGGAAAGGTGTGGATAACGCGCCCCTGTGCGTCCGCGCGGGTAATTGCCCTGATGATGCCGTGCGCATCGGAACCCCGGAGAAGGACCATCATCTCCTTGCCCTGGTCGTCCAAAGTGATGATGTGGCTGTTCTTCGAAAGTTCGCCGAGGTAAAAGCCGCAGTGGTCGAAAAACCCCTCGATGCCTCCGGCTGCCTGCTTTGCCAGGACATATTGCAGGCCGTTCAGTTGATCGACTGTCTTGCCTTTCACCTCGAGGTAGGCCGAATAAAGCAGAAAACCGCTAAACACCACCAGAACGGCGAAGCAGCCCAACAGCTTGGAGAGACGAACCACTACCCACCTCGCGTATCGACGGAAGAGGATCGAGTTGGTTATGCCGGAATGATTATCGGTAACTATGTCAACTAACTTGAGAAAAATAGTGCAAACGATACTAGCACGAGAGACCCTGCACAACAACTAAAATCCCTAACGCTCCACTCCTACATAATTGTCTCTATCTCCTACCCTTTTGTCGGTATCGGCCGGGCGCCGCTTCGGGCCTCCAACCACGGCGTCACAAATAATATCTAGTTATTTCCATATCTTATCCCTTATCGGAGAGCGATGGCACGGCCTGTGCTCTTAAGGAGGCCAACTACTGAAATCACTGGAGGTATTCACATGAGAAAGATTGCCATTTACGGCAAAGGCGGTATCGGAAAGTCGACAACAACCCAGAACACGGTTGCCGGTCTGGCGGAGATGGGCAGAAAAGTGATGGTGGTCGGCTGCGATCCCAAGGCGGATTCAACGAGGCTGCTTCTCGGGGGGCTGTCGCAGAACACGGTCCTGGACACGCTGCGAAACGAAGGCGAGGACGTCGAGCTCGAAGACATCAGGAAGGTGGGCTTCAGCGGCGTGATCTGCGTCGAATCGGGCGGGCCGGAACCGGGCGTGGGATGCGCGGGCCGCGGGATCATCACCTCGATCAACCTGCTCGAACAGCTCGGGGCCTACGCTGACAGCCAGAAGCTCGACTACGTGTTCTACGACGTGCTCGGCGACGTTGTCTGCGGGGGCTTTGCGATGCCCATCCGCGAGGGCAAGGCGAAGGAGATCTACATCGTGGTCTCGGGCGAAATGATGGCCATGTACGCGGCAAACAACATCTGCAAGGGCATCGTGAAGTTCGCCGAGGGTGGCGGGGTGAGGCTTGGCGGCCTCATCGCCAACAGCCGCAACGTGGACAACGAGCGGGAGATGATCGAGGCCTTTGCCGAGGGGCTGGGGACCCAGATGATCCACTTCATCCCCAGGGACAACATGGTCCAGCGGGCCGAGATCAACCGCAAGACGGTAATCAGCTTCGACCCGGCCCATGGTCAGGCCGAAGAGTACAGGACCCTGGCCAAAAAGATCGAAAACAACAAGATGCATGTCATCCCCAAACCCATGCACACCGACGAACTCGAAAAACTCCTGATCGAACACGGACTGGCGGGCTGAGAGAGCGCCCCCGAAGGAAAGGAGATATTGCAGCCATGATAATGATCAGATCAATAGTGAGGCCGGAAAAGGTGGACTGCGTGCTGGCAAGCCTCATGGAAGCGGGCTTCCCCGCCGTCACCAAGATATCGGTCGTTGGCCGGGGCAAGCAGCGCGGGATAAAGATCGGCGAGATCACCTACGACGAGATCCCCAAGGAACTGCTCATCACGGTCGTAAAGGACCAGGACAGGGACTTCGTCGTAAAGACGGTCATCAAGGCCGCCCGGACCGGCGACAAGGGCGCTTACGGCGACGGAAAGATATTCGTGAGCCCGGTGCACGAGGTTTACACGATCAGCTCGGGGATCAGGGAAACGTCTTCAGGCGCGATTGAAGAGGTAAAGATATGAGAGAGGTCATGGCGATCGTTCGCATGAACATGATGAACAAGACCAAGAAGGCGCTCTCGGACGCGGGAATCACTTCGATGACCGCCAAGGACTGCCTCGGAAGGGGAAAGGGCCTGGTGGACGTCACCCTGCTCGAAGGCGCCGAAAAGGGCTACGAAGAGGCCATCGCCCAGCTCGGGCAAAGCCAGCGCCTCATCCCCAAAAGGCTCATATTCGTCGTCGTGCCCGAGGGTCTTGTCGAGACAACCGTGAAGACCATCATCAAGGTCAACAAGACCGGCAAATCCGGTGACGGAAAAATATTCGTGATGCCGGTGCTCGATTCCATAGGCGTCCGGACCGGCGAGGACGGCGACGCCGTGCTCGATGAGATTTAGAAACGGATGGCGGATATCGGATGACGGAAGACGGAACGAGCGTCCACCATCCGCCACCCGCCACCCGACATCCGCAAGGGGAGAAACACAAATGGGCGCAACAAGCGAGGCAAAAGCGGCGGCCGTGATCGACGAGATCGATCCGAATGCCGTCAAGCAGGAACTCCTCACCAAATATCCAACCAAGGTCGCCCGCAAACGGGCCAAGCAGATCGTCGTAAACCGGGTGGGAGACGACTGCTCGGTGCCCGAGATGGGGGCAAACTCCAGGACCATTCCCGGCATCATCACGCAGCGCGGGTGCAGCTACGCGGGTTGCAAGGGCGTGGTGCTGGGGCCGACAAGGGATTTCGTGAACCTCACCCACGGCCCCATCGGGTGCGGGTTCTACAGTTGGCTGACCAGGAGAAACCAGACGCGGCCCCCAACGCCGGAATCCGAGAACTTCATGACCTACTGCTTCTCGACGGACCTCCAGGACGAGGACATCGTTTTCGGCGGGGAAAAGAAGCTCCGGGCGGCAATCCAGGAAGCCTACGACATCTTCCATCCGAAGGCCATCAGCATCTTTTCCACCTGCCCGGTCGGGCTGATCGGCGACGATGTCCACACGGTGGCAAGAGAGATGAAGGAAAAGCTCGGCGTCAACGTCTTCGCCTTCAGCTGCGAGGGCTACAAGGGGGTGAGCCAGTCGGCCGGGCACCACATCGCCAACAACGGCATCTTCACCCACGTCGTCGGCCTGAATGACACGATAAAAGAGGGTAAGTACCGGATAAACATGCTCGGCGAGTACAACATCGGGGGCGACGCGTTCGAACTGGAACGGGTGCTCGACAAGTGCGGCATCACCAACGTTGCGACCTTCAGCGGCAACTCGACCTACGAGCAGTTCGCAAACGCCCACACGGCCGAGCTCAATACCGTCATGTGCCACCGCTCGATAAACTATGTGGCCGACATGATGGAGAAAAAATTCGGGATCCCCTGGATCAAGATCAACTTCATCGGGGCCGATTCCACGGCCAAGTCCTTGCGAAAGATCGCCAAGTACTTCGAGGACCCGGAACTCATCGCCCGGGTCGAGGAGGTCATCGCCGAGGAAATGCCGGAGGTCGAGAAGGTGCGGGCCGAGATCAGGCCGCGCTGCGAAGGAAAGCTCGCCATGCTCTTTGTCGGCGGCTCGCGGGCCCACCACTACCAGGAGCTTTTTGCCGAAATCGGCATGAGGACCATCTCGGCCGGCTACGAATTCGCCCACCGCGACGACTACGAGGGCCGGCGGGTGCTGCCCGAGATCAAGGTGGACGCCGACAGCCGGAACATCGAGGAACTCGAGGTGCACCCCGACCCGACGCGGTACCGGCCAAGGAAGAACGCCGGGGACATCGAGCGGCTCGCGGCCGATGGTTTCACTTTCAAGGACTACCAGGGGATGATGTCCGAGATGCCCGACAACACGCTGGTCATCGACGACATCAGCCAGTTCGAGACCGATAAGATGATCGACATCTACAAGCCCGCGATCTTCTGCGCCGGCATCAAGGAAAAATACGCCGTCCAGAAGAAAGGCATCCCGATGAAGCAGCTCCACAGCTACGACTCGGGGGGACCGTACGCCGGGTTCCAGGGGGCGATAAACTTCTACCGGGAAATCGACCGCATGGTGAACACCAGGATCTGGTCGTATCTCAAGGCGCCCTGGCAGACGAGTCCCGAACTTACCGCAACCTACGCGTGCGAGTGAGATCAATTCCACCGCGGAGACGCAGAGTACGCAGAGAGTGAACAGTGAACAGAAAAAACCACGTTTCCGAGCGGTCCGTCTCTGTCATTTCGCTCACCGCTCATTGTTTTCTCTGCGTCCTCTGCGTCTCTGCGGTGAATAAAAAACCCTGCGGTGACTAAGTATTTAAAAAATAAGGATGATTCCCATGTTACTGCGACACACGCCAAAAGAGATCAGGGAGAGAAAAGCCCTGTCGATAAATCCGGCCAAGACCTGCCAGCCCATCGGGGCCATGTACGCGGCCCTGGGCATTCACCGCTGCCTTCCGCACAGCCACGGCTCGCAGGGATGCTGCGCATACCACCGGAGCACCCTTACCCGGCACTACAAAGAGCCGGTCATGGCGGCGACGAGTTCATTTACCGAAGGCGCCTCGGTGTTCGGCGGACAGGCGAACCTGGTCCAGGCCATAGATAACATTTTCACCGTATATGAGCCCGACGTCATCGCCGTGCACACCACCTGCCTCTCGGAGACCATCGGCGACGACATCCCGCAGATTGCCAGAAAGGCGGACGCGGACGGCAAGATTCCACCCGGAAAGTTCGTCATCCATGCGAACACCCCCAGCTACGTGGGCACTCATGTGACGGGCTTCGCCACCATGACCAGGGCCATGGTGGACTACTTTGCCGAGTCCACGGGCAAGAAGAAGGAGCAGATAAACATCATCCCCGGCTATGTCGAACCCTCCGACATGGAGGAGCTCAAGAGGATCGCCGCCGAGATGGGCATCCGGACGATCATGTTCCCCGATACGTCCAATGTCCTGAACCGCCCCCAGACCGGGAAGTTCGAGATGTATCCGAAGGGCGGGGTAACGATTGACGCCCTCGTGAGCACCGGGGACAGCAAGGCGACAATCGGCCTCGGACGGCTTGCCTCGGGGCCCGCCGCGCGGGCGCTCGACGTCAAGTGCAAGGTCCGTTGCGAACTGCTCGACCTTCCCATCGGGTTAACGGCAACGGATGCTTTCATCGATACCCTGCGCACGGTCGCCGGGGTGAGCGTCCCCGACACGATCAACCTGGACCGCGGGCGGCTGCTCGATATCATCACCGACATGCACCAGTACTTTTACCACAAAAAAGTGGGGCTCGTCGGCGACCCCGATCAGCTCATCTCGCTCACCGAATTCCTGGTATCGATCGACATGTGGCCCATCCACATCGTAACGGGCACCGCCGGGAAAAAGTTCGATTCGAGGATCCGGCAGATCACGAAGGACATCCCCCACGAGGTGAACGTGCGGGCCGGCGGCGACATGTTCCTCTTCCACCAGTGGGTGAAGAACGACCCGGTGGACCTCATGTTCGGGAATACCTACGTCAAGTATATCGCGCGGGACGAGGACATCCCCTTTATCCGGTTCGGCTTCCCGATCCTGGACCGCATCGGGCACAGCTACTTCCCGACCGTGGGATACCGGGGCGGCATCAGGCTGCTGGAAAAAATGCTCGATGCGCTCATGGACCGCCAGGACAGGGACGCCCCGGAAGAATCGTTCGAGCTGGTGATGTAGGACAACCGTTTTGCATGCCGGGTCGCGGCAAAGACGCGACCGGCGCCACGCCGCAAAATTGAAAGGATAACGAAGATGAAGAAGCCCGATTATCACATATTGGTTTGCGCGAGCTTCCGGGGACTGGAAGCCAAGGGAAAGTGCATCAAAAAAGACTCCCTGCAACTGATCAACTACCTGGAACAGGAGCTGGTCGACCGCGACATCAACGCGGTCGTCTCCAGCACCGGGTGCCTCAAACTGTGCGAGGAAGGACCCGTCATGGTCGTCTGGCCGCAGGGGCACTGGTACCGGGGCGTAACCGGAGAAGACGTCGTCGATGACATCCTCGACGCCCTCGAAGCGGGAAAACCCGCCGAGAGCTACCTGATACCGAGCTGAAAGGGTCCCTGCACAGTGCGGTCCGGGCGGGGATCAACCCTATAAGCGCTTAAATAAGCATCTTCAGTCAAGAGGACAGTTCCCACAAAATTTAGGCATTTATGCTCCAAATTATGTGTTGATTCAGAAACTTACTGCCAAAATTCAAGTTTGGCGGAGCGATGAAAATCCTAAATTTGCGCCCTAGTAAATTCAAGTACTTAGGTTCTTATTTAAGCGCCTATGGGGATCAACCCCGCCCCTACG
>JBAQYM010000032.1:0-16691 GCA_049300095.1 Syntrophobacteraceae bacterium | reverse complement strand
CATCAGGACCGGCGCCGGCGGGGTGGCCGGGTCCCAGGGCAGCCCGGCCGGGCGAAGATCGATCGCCCCGGCGACCCCCCTGGCCTCGCAGGCTTCCCCGCACAGGCCGCAGAAGACGCAGGCATCGGGATCGACGGCGGGCGGACGGGCCGAGAGCACGGCAGTGATGCCGTCCCCTTCCGTCTCGATATCATCGAGTGAGGTGTGGCTGTGAACGGTTACCAGCGGATGGGCCAGACAGGCCGCGCCCTCCGTCCATACGGGGCAGAAGCCGCAGTGGTCGGAGGGGTAGAGCTTGTCCAGGCGCATGACCTGCCCTCCAAGGTGGCCCTCCCGCTCGATCAGGTGCACGGGGACCCCCAGCCTGGCCAGGTCCAGGGCGGCGGTGAGGCCGGCCACGCCGGCGCCCACCACGAGCACGGGCGGGGAATCGGGTTTATCGGACGCGTCCATGGTCTGCGTTTACCTCTTCAGCATGCCGTAGTGCTCGGCCAGTTTCTCGATTCTGTTCCCCAGCCATTTCGAGAAGGGCGGGGGCGGGTTTTCGTACGGGCCGACCCGGTCATCGAGGGCGACCAGCAGGCTTCCCTCCTGCCGCCGGGTGCGCCGCGCGCCCTCGGACGAGATATAGACGGCCTTCGGCTCGGTCGGACATCGGCGCATGCAGATGCCGCAGCCGTTGCACTTCTCGGCCAGGATGACGGGGTAGCGATTGTCCTCCATGACCACGGCCTCGGGCTTGCACGCTTTTTCGCACTCCTTGCACCGGCGGGTCTTGAGCCAGGCAAGGCAGACGTCCTTGAGGATCACGGCGGTGCCGAGGAAGACTTCGTCCTTGGGGATTTTGCGCAAGGCCCCGGTGGGGCAGGTGCGGATGCACTCCATGCACAGGATGCACTTGTTCGTTTCCAGGACGGGGGTGCCGAGGTTGGCGAGCCCGCTGAAGACTGGCGCGGGCCGGATAGCCAGGGGAGCGCAGGCGTCGAGGCAACGGAGGCAGCGCGAGCACGAGGCGAGGAAATCGATCTCGTCGATGGCCCCCGGGGGCCGGACAAGGTTGTGGGCCCGGCCCACCGCGGTCAGGCCCAGGACGGCCCCGGATACGGCGGCGCTGCCCGCAAGCTGCAGCAAAGCCCTGCGGGAAAGGTTCATTTCAGCTCCTGGTTAAAGCGCAATCTGAGCGATTTGCTCCACGGAGCGGCGTCATACCGGCAAAAGTCGGTATCCAGCGGATACCTGGCGGGGACTCTTATGAGACTTCATTGGGTCAATGAAGTTCCATGCTCGTTCAAACCCTGTCCGAGGACTGGGCGGCTCCGCTGGATTCCGGCTTTCGCCGGAATGACGATCCAACTTCGTGGACAAAATAATTTTCGTTCCCAACGCCAGGGAGTGTTGCCCGAACCACATTTTCCCACACGTCAGGGAGTGTTGCTCAAGCCACATTTTCCCACACGCCAGGGAGTGTTGCCCGAACCACAGTTTCCCACACGTCAGGGAGTGTTGCTCAAGCCACAGCTCCCTTCCCGTGTGTGGAACCAAACCAAATACATGTGGGGTGGTCGGCCCTTGCTTTTCCGGCGGTCCGGGCGGGGATCAACCCCGCCCCTACGGTTTTCAAGGCAGCCTGGCATCCTCCTTCAGCGTAGGGGCGGGGTTGATCCCCGCCCGGATCGTCGGAGTCGAGACCTCGCGTTGGGACCGGGACCACCCGGAATCAAGGTCCAGGGCCGGGGCCGCGGGGGCGGCCCCGGCTGCCATGCGCGTTACTGCTTCTTGAGCACGTCCGCCATGGCGAAGTCCAGTTTCAGCTTTTTGAGCGTCTCCTCGGTCGGGATGCCGTTCGCGTCCCACCCGTAGTAGGCGTAGTAGTCATCCTGCATCTTCTTGGTGTCCTCGTCCGTGAACACCGCCCCCTTCTTCGGGCCCTCGGGAAGCGGCTCGGTGCGCAGGCGCTCGGGCAGGATGTCGTCCTTGCGCGAGACATTGCCCTCACGGATATTGAAGGCGCGCATGACGGTTATGATCCTCTTCGCCGTTGTCCAATACTCCTCGGGCGTGGTGTTCCACCCGGTCAGGGGGTTGAGCAGGTCGCAGACGATGCCCGGGTTCCGCTTGGACCACGGCACGCCGGCCACAAACGAGCACATGACCATCGAGCTCAGGTATGCCCAGATCGCCTGGCCCTCGGGGGTGTTGCCCTCGTGGTGACATCCTCCGAGCTGGCCCATTGCGTAGCTCGTCGCGCGCGGCTTGAATCCGCGCGGGTCATGGGCCGCGAGTTCCTGGCCCTTGACGTGGATGGCGTACTTGTGCGAGTCCTTGCCGATCTTTTCGGACATGCGCTTGACGCCGAGCGAGAGCAGTTCGCCGGCCTTGCCTTCCTTGAAGGCGATCTTGCGGACCAGTTGGATAACGGTTTCCGAGTCGCCCCAGGAGGGCTTCATGCCGTCCAGGTCGGCGGGGGTGATCAGGCCGCGCTCGAGTATCTCCGTCGTGAAGCCGATGACATTGCCCGTCGAGATAGTGTCGAGGCCCATGGCGTCGCACATCTCGATGCTTTTCATGTAGCCGTCGAACTCGGTCGCCCCGAGATTGGAGCCCATGAGAACGCCGGTCTCGTACTCGGGACCCTCGGCGATCAGACCGTCGTACTTGCCTCCCGTGCGGACGACCCCGATCTTCATGCAGTGCACCGGGCAGCCGGGACAGGAAACGTGGCGCTTCCAGAACGTGCGCGAGGCCTCCTCGGCGCCGATCATGGTCACGTCCGGGTACCAGGTCGTCTGGTAGTTTTTGGCCACGAGGCTGCCGCTCACGAAGTTGGCGAACTCCATCAGCCCGCCCGTGCCCCAGCGCTTGATCCCCTGCCACGCATCATTGGTAGAGGCGAGTTGCCAGGCCTCCTTGGCCGCGGTGTTGAAGGCCTCGATGTTGACCGCGGGCACCGATTTGGAGCCTTTGACCGCGATGCCCTTGACGTTTTTGCTGCCGAGCACCGCCCCGCCTCCGCTGCGGCCCGCCGCCCGGAAGCGGTCGACGATTATGCAGGAGTAGTAGACCCCGCGCTCGCCGGCCGGACCGATGACCATGGTCTTGTACTCGTCGTCCTTGAGGTCCTTCTTGATGAACTCTTCAGTCTCGTAGGTGTCCTTGCCCCAGATCGCCTCCGCGCTCTTCAGCTCGACCTTGTCGTTTGTGATTGCGACGTAGACGGGTTTGGGCGACTTGCCCTTGAGCATCACGATGTCCCATCCGGCCCACTTGATCTCGTTGCCGATCGGGCCGCCCACCTGAGAGTGACCGTAGATGCCGGTGTGCGGGCTCTTGAACGATACGTTGAGCCTTGTGGCCGGGCAGGACGTTCCATTGAACGGGCCGGTCAACAACATGAAGATATTCCCCGGGGAGAGGGGGTCCGTTTTGGGGGGCAGTTCCTTGTAGAGGAGATAGGCGCCCAGGCCTTCGCCGCCGATGTAGTCTCTCAAGATGCCTTCATCCAGCGAGCGCACCGAGGTCTTGCCCGTGGTCAGGTCTATCTCAAGCATCTTTCCGAAATATCCGCCCTTGGGATCCGCCATGGTGCTTACCTCCTTTCGCCATCTTTATTGGGATAGAACAGGTTTACATTGAGGGCCTTGGCGGCCTCCTTCGGGGTGACGTCACGGTAGGCCATGTTCACCCCAAATCCCAGTTTGTTCGCCCTGATGGCCGGGGCCGTGTCCTCCGCCTGGGCCTTGCAGGCCTTGGCGCACTGCGGATCGCCGTCGCACAGGTCGCAGAACATGGGCCATCCGGTGTCGGGGTTGCGCCGGAGAAACTGGGACGGACAGGCCTCGATGCACTTGTTGCACTTGGCGCCGAGGCAGGTCTTGTCGTCGATGTACTTGATGATGTTGGTGTCCTTGTCCTTGGCAATTGCCTTGGGGGTGGTGGGGCAGGCCTTGACGCAGGGTGAATCGTCACAATGCCAGCAGATTACGGGAACGTCGACGACCCCGTGGAAGCGTTTGACGTGGATCCTGGCCACCGAGGGGCGTACGGCCCCTTTCTCGTGGTACTGCGAACAGGCGTACTCGCAGGAGCGGCACCCCGTGCAATTTTCCCGCTGGACGAAGAGGTACTTCATCCGGTCTTCCGGCTTGATCGGGGCCTTGGCCTCGGGGGCCGCGGCCGCCGCGGGCGACGCGATGGACTGGATCGAGGCGAGCGCTATGCCTCCGGCAATTTGGGCGGATGTTTTGAGAAAACAACGACGGCTGGCGTTGATGATTGCGGGACGATCAAGGTCGTCCGGACTCCTCTCGCTCATGGCGTTCCTCCTTGGCTGGTGTTACTTACCGTGCCTTCGCAACCCTGTTTCGTTGTACCCCACGTGGAATCGCATCTACTTATTCAAAAGAGCTTGGCTTCGATTGCAGACGGAAGGCCCGACTCGTATTGGACCGAATTATCCGGAGGAAATACGAGAGGAGCTTATATTATATTTTTAAATGGTTGGTTCTCCCGGGTCCTTCCTTCTTTTCTGTGCGTTTCCACCCGATGCGTTTACGAATACAACCGCGGCCGTTGACCCTGATGCCCCCCTGATACTCGACAATTTTAGTCGGGGAAGCAGCCGGGTGGCGCCCGGAATATCGAAACGCGTTATGTCAAATATGATACAAGGTACTGTTATTTAAGCGTTTTTAGGACTATGGATCATGGGATTGAGGAAGTCAACGATTTTTGCAATAGTCTTCCCTATCGGACAATTTTTCTCCATTTAGCGGACCCGTTCAACCTCTTCACAATCGAGGGGCCCCTCCCATACCTGAGTTATGCGAGAATATCGCGGAGAAAAATGCTGCGTCGATCTCAACTATCTCATGTTATGGTATAATCGGATGAAATGGAGGGCGCCCGACGCGCCGGAGTCTGGTGAAAATGGAAAAGCAACCGTCCGTCCGGCTTTGGACAAATCCATCCGCGTTGACATTAAGGGCGCGAAGATCACCTCCGATGCCGGTTTCGTGCTCATGGGGGCAGGTATACGGCCGATTCAGGCTGATCGAGCAAACCGCATCCCGGAGCGTGGGCCGGAGGTCTCCCACCCGCATGGAGCATTCGTTGCTCCCGCGCCGGAGGGTCTATCGCCCCGCGGCAGGCCATGATGAGTGTGATGACGCCGATCATCGAAATGGAGCTTTAGACTTGTTAATGGTGGATGTTTTCGTCTATCAGGGTGCTGAAAAAGTCTTCTTGATAACCGGAATTGGGCCGGAGATCGGTACGTCCGTCATTCCGGCGAAAGCCGGAATCCAGGCTCCATCGGACCCAATCTGTTGAATCTACACCTAAAACACCTGGATTCCGGCTTTCGCCGGAATGACGTGTCTCGGTGTTTTTACCCGTTTCTTTACCTGGAGTTCCCTTTTTCGGCACCCTGCTATGCAGAACTTGACTCGGGGTTGGGGCGCATATCAATTCGTACAGTTTAGAGGTCAATATATGGAAGAGTTATTTGTTATTGTTTGCACCATTGTATTTATTGGTTTAGTGATCTTGGGGGTTGCAAATAGAAGAAGACTAAGTGAGCAGGGTGTAGTGACTGAAATTGAAGACAAGAGTGTCAATGACAATCTATGCATGTATAATATGCCTAATGTGATCAATAGAGAGCTATTTAGGGCCAGGCTGTCCAAGGCCGGATTCAGGGATGAGACCATTGACGATATGTATGATAAGATATTGGAACTGAACGGATCTGTATTATATTCAGATGCCAAAACCATAATAGAAGTATTAGAACCTATAATGAAACTTACGAAAGATGATAGTTAACATCCATATATTATCTACGACCATTTACCTTTCCGATTAATAATATTACTTTCTATTCGCAGTCCCCGAAATAAATCCAGGCCAGGTACATCATTGCATAAATTCGATTACACGGTCACGGTAGCTAATTCACCGCGCCAATGGTCCCTTCGCGCCCTTCGTGTTGAGAACTGCAATGATCACCCACAAAGGACACGAAGATGAAATTCGGGTTGCTATTCGTGGCTGTATTCATGAAAGCGGGCACTAAGGGCCGCGCTTCCCTGCCGATATCTTTGGAAGTTAGGCTGTGGATTGTCTAATTGCGCGGGAGTCGGGTTTCAGGCCTAACCCGATGAGCCCGGCCAGGAGCGGCAGCCAGATGAGCAGGTGGAGTGCGCGATCGATTCCGGCGTATTCCACCATGAGCCCCACGAGACCGACACCCAGCCCGCCGGCGCCGATGGCGAACCCGAGCATGAGTCCCGCGGCCATGGCCGCGTTTTGCGGAATGGCTTCCTGGGCGACGACAACGGTGACGGAAAAGGAGGCGGGGAGCACGGCGCCCGCGCAGGCCAGCAGGAAGTAACTCAGCGGCCCGCTCGTACCGAGGAACAGGTAGAACAGGGGGCTTGCCAGGACGAGCGATCCCACGATTACGGGTTTTCTCCCGATGCGGTCCGAGAGGTGCCCTCCGACCAGGCCGCCGAGCGCTCCCATGAAGAGCATGAGAGAGAGGAGCCGGCTTGCGGGGAGGAGCGCTACGCCTTTATGTTCGAGGTAGAGCGTCAGAAAGGCAATCAGCCCGAAGGAGGCAAGAGAGCGAAGGGCGACCACCACAACGACCCGGCCGAGCACGCCGCGGAGGGGGCGGATCGTCGTCCGCAGAGGCGGCGGGGGTGTCCTTATCGCCGCCGAGGAGTCCTCGGGCGCGCTGAACCGGAGCAGGAGGGCCGCAAATATGCCGGGCAGCGCGAACAGCGGGGTAAGCTCCATGCCGTACTTCTGGGTAAAAGGAACGACGATAAGCGGTGTGATGGCCCATCCGAGGTTCCCGAAAGTAATGAAGAGGGCCTGATAGAGACCTTTCCTCCCGCCGCTTGCCGCCGTCACCATGGCCGAAGCCTGAGGGTGGAAGGCCGCGGTGCCCAGACCGGCCAGGGTAACCACGACAATCAAGAGGGCATAGTTTTCCACAACGCCGGTCAGGCTCAGAAGCACGGCCATCCAGAGTGTGCCGGCATAGACCAGCCACCTTTGGCTCTTTTGGTCCACCAGGTAGCCGGAAACCGGCTGGAGCAGGGACGAGGTAATGGTGAAGGCCGAGATCAGAAAGGCCCCCTTGCTCACCGGCATGCCGGCCGCGACCAGGAAGGGCAGGAGGGTCGGGATGTAATTCATGTACCAGTCGTTGAAGAGATGGGCCAGGGATATGCAGAGAATCTTTCCCGTTTCGGGTCTTTTCCGGTTCATCGGTCTCCCAGTTATGCCGAGGCGGTTCGGGCCTCGGAGCAGGATTTGTTCGGCGCGCGGCTAATTTGCACACGATGCGGTCCATTCGTCAAGGGCCTTCCCCATCTGTGTTCCCCATCGGGATTGGATTGGACCCAAACGCATCCGGGACGGTCTGCCCTGCCGATTCACCGGTCCGGACGGGGTTACGGGCTGTTGCCCCAAACAAGATTTGAACGGCTCAACGACCAGGCGGAACGATGTCCCCCTCCCTACGATGGGAGGGATAGGGGAGGGTGTCGGTGATTTCAAGCACTTACAACCCCCTCCCCCTGCCCCTCCCACCCGGGGAGGGGAGTCCCCTATTGGCCTTCATCATACTCCCCGGAGAAGGGGATTTCGGATACGCCGTTTTTTGAGGCTTACTCAGAATAATATCTGCCAAAATCCTATGCTTTTTATTTGACAACGAAATAGAACGGACATAGAGATGAGTTGCGCTCAAATATGATCGCTCCACGGGCGATATTGCCTCCGGAGTCGTGATTAACGGATCAGGGGACCGGCGATATGGGAAAAAAACTGCCTTTCCAGCAGCGACGAGGCACTCTCGGCGCGCGCTCCGAGCGGCGTGTGCGGGACATCCTGAGCGCGGCGCGGGATATGTTTGCGGAGAAAGGATTCGAGAGAGCCACGACGGCGGAGATCGCGCTTCGGCTCGGCACCTCGGAGGCGACCGTTTTTACCTACTTCGGGAGCAAGCGTGAGCTGTGCATGGAGGTCCTCAAGGTCTGGTATGACGAGATCATTTCCGAGCTCGAGCGCGAAATCCCCCTCATTCATGGGTCCCGCGCCAGGCTGCATTTCATCATTCGTAAGAATCTCAAGCACATGATCGAAGAGGGTACGGGCATCTGCGCCCTGGTCCTCAGCGAGGGGCGAAACGCGGACCAGGAGTTCATGAACCTCATAGCGGACATCAAACGGCGCTATATCGGGCCGTTGATGGCCGTGCTCGCCGCTGCCCGGGAAGGCGGAGAGATACGGCAGGACATCCCGTTGCGGCTCATGCGCGACATGGTCTACGGCTCGATGGAGCATGTTCTGTGGACCCACATCGTGACGGGGCGAATGCCGGATGTCGATCTTACGGCCTCACAACTAACGGATATGCTTTGGCGCGCCTTCCTGCCGCCCGACCGGGAAGTCGAAGCACTCGAACAGTTGCGGGCCGATGTTGCCGATGCATTGCGGAGGGCCGAGCGTCATGAGAGCTGAAACGGAAATTTTCACCCTGCCGGACGTATTGACCGGAGAGTGGGAGCATAACGGGAGAAAGGGCATGGACGGCTTGTTCGGCGCGGATTCCGTCGCCGTGATCGGCGTTTCCGACTCCGAGGACAACCTCGGGAAAAACATTCTGACGAACCTGATAAACTTCGGCTACCGGGGAAGTATCTATCCCGTCGGCCCCCGGGGCGGCGAGATTTTCGGACACCGGATCTATCGCGCCGTCGCCGAACTTCCGGACACGCCGGAACTGGCCGTCATTCTCACGCCCGCCCGTTTCGTTCCCGGCATCCTCGCCCAGTGCGGGGAGAAGGGGACGCGGTGGGCCGTTATCGAATCGGGGGGGTTTCGGGAACTCGGGGCGGAAGGAGAGGCGCTCGAAATGGAGATAATGGCGACTGCCGCGCGCTACGGCCTTCGTTTTGTCGGCCCCAACTGTCTCGGCACGTTGAACACGGCCAACGGCCTTTACACGCAGTTTGTCGCCCTGCCGAACCCATACAGGAGGGGGGGCGTCGGGGTGTTCGCCCAGAGCGGCGGCGTCGGGCTTTCCATGGCCGAAAGGCTCTGCTCCTCGGGAGTCGGCGTAAGCAAACTCGTCAGCATGGGGAACAAACTCAGCCTCGACGAAGCGGACTACCTAGCCTATCTCGCCGACGATCTCGACACCGCCATCATATACTTATACCTGGAAGATTTCAAAAGAGGCCGCGTTTTTGCCGAAGCGGCACGGCAATGCGCAAAGCCCATCGTGTTGCACAAGTCCAACACCAGCTCGCTCAGCCGCGGCATCGCGCAGTCGCACACCGCGGCCCTGGCCGCCGATGACGATATCGTCGACGCCGTCTGCCGCGAGTGCGGCATCCTGCGGGTCCGCTCCGTCTCGGAAGCCATAAACAGCGTGAAGGGTCTGAGCCTCCCACCGCTCAAGGGGAACAATCTCGCGGTCGTCTCCCGGTCGGGCGGGCATGCCGTTGTTGCCGCCGACGTGTGCGCGCGATACGGTTTCGAGCTCCCGGCCCTGGGGCGCGAGATACTCGATGCATCTCAAAGCCGCGCCCGTGCGGGCGTCATCCGGTCCGGCAATCCCCTGGACCTCGGAGACGTTTTCGACCTGCCCTTCTATTTCGACGTGGTCGAAAAGGCGCTCCGCCAGGACAACATCGACGGAATCGTTTTCATTCATGTATCGCAAATGATAAGCGAGCGGGAGGCGACACGGCATCTCGTCGAAAGACTCGCATCGCTTTCCGTGCGGTTCGGAAAACCCGTCGCGGTGGTGATAGAAGTTCCCCTGGAGGAACGGGTGCTCCTGGAGAAGACATCGGAGTTTCCGTTCTTCCTCGAACCGGCCGAAGCCGTCGAGGCGCTCGCCATCCAGCATCGACGCCGCAAATCCGGGGGAGCGGGTCAGGCGAGGACCCCTCAGGCCGAAACGCCCCCGGCCCCTGAAGATATCAGGAAATGGTTCGATGCGGTCGAGGGTGAAAATCGGCAGCCGCTTCTCGATGAGGTGCTTCAATTGCTCGGTCTCATGGGGGTCCCGACCGCCCCGTGGCGTATGTGCCAAAGCCTCGAAGGGGCAATCGGCGCGGCCGAGACCCTCGGATTTCCGGTTGCCCTCAAAGTGGTGTCCGCTTCGCTCCTTCACAAAAGCGACCGGGGCGGCATCGCCTTGAATGTCGGCGACGGGACGTCCCTTCGCACCGAATGGCAGCGGCTGCGGGGAGTCAGCGACGACATCGCGGGCATCCTGGTGCAGAAAATGGTCCCGTCTTCGAGGGAGCTGATCATCGGGGGCAAAAGGGACCCCTCCTTCGGGCCCGTCGTCCTGGCCGGTATCGGCGGAATAATGGTCGAGGTCATAAAAGACGTATCCGCGCGGCTTGCCCCGATCGACATCACCACGGCCCTGAACATGTTCGGGGAGCTGTCGGGGAGGCGCATACTGGGCCGGTTCCGGGGGATGCATGAAGCCGATCTCGAAGCGGCTGCCCGCATCCTGGTAAAGGTCTCATTGCTGATGCACCATTTTCCGCGGGTGCGGGAACTCGATCTCAATCCGGTGAGCCTCGACGATGAAGGAAAAGGAGCACTTGCCCTCGACGCCCGTTTGCTCCTTTGAGTGAAGGGTGAGCGGTGAAGGGTGAAGGGTGAAGAGTGAAGGGTGAGCGGTGGGCGGCGAAGAGTGAGCGGGAAGCGGTGAGCAGGGCGCTCCACTGCCGTGATGCCGGGTTTTGAGAAGTTTGCATCACTACCCCAACGTCATTCCGGCGGAAGCCCACGGCCGTCAGCCTAAGGAGCTTATCGCTCGGGCCTTCAGTCCAGTGCAATATCTTTTGCCCTGAAGCGTCCATCTGGTGCATACTCACTCGTGAGCATCCTGGTTGGCGGTGAAACCCGAGGAAGGAGCCCTGGACTGTCGATGACGCCTCCAAATACGCCAAAAGATATTCGCGAACTCCCAAGAAATCAGAAACTCAAACTTGCGTTGATAATTGCCGGGTGTATCGCGGCGGGAGTAGCCCTTGGATTTGCGCCGGAAAGGATTTCCAGCCTGGGCGGAGGCTTCCTGGGGGTCATCCTCACCACGGTGGGGGCGATTGGCACTGCCGCGGGGGCCATCCTCGATATCCGCTCCGGCCGAATGATACTCGGCATTCTATGGGGGCTGACCGCGCTGGGCCTCGCACTGCTCGCCATTCCGGCATGGCGCTCATTCCTGGAACTCATGTAGAATCGGCCGTCACATTTAAGGCGCCGGACCCGGCAAATTGAAGGTCGGGAAACCCTCTGAGAGGATCGAGGTCCCGGTTTGGAAAGCAAGTTCGAACCACTGAGTCGAGGCTTGAATCAAATGGCCCGGCTCAGCCTGTCTTTATCGCGTGGAACTGAAGGCAAACCGCTGGGTTGGGGAAAATGGCCGACCGCTCACGGATACTGGAACGCCCGCGGCAAATCTCTTTGCGCGGGCGTTTCATCGGACCCGTTTGATGACCGCTGACGGTTCCTAGCTCATTCGGTAAGTCCGCAATACTTGATCGTGCTGAAAAGACATCCCAGCACCCGCTCTTCGAGTTGGACGTGAACGGCGGTGGCCCTGGGCGGCTCGTAGGGTTTCTTCCGCGAATCCTGTGCTTTCATGGTAGTCCGTCTCCTTTCTTACTCGGTAAGTCCGCAATACTTGATCGTGCTGAAAAGACATCCCAGCACCCGCTCTTCGAGTTGGACGTGAACGGCGGCGGCCTTGGGCGGTTCGTAGGGTTTCTTCCGCGAATCCTGTGCTTTCATGGTGATCCCCCTTCTTCCTTATTCGGTGAGTCCGCAATACTTGATCGTGCTGAAAAGACATCCCAGCACCCGCTCTTCGAGTTGGACGTGAACGGCGGCGGCCTTGGGCGGTTCGTAGGGTTTCTTTTGCGAATCCTGAGCTTTCATGGTAACTTACCTCCTTTATCGTATTTTTTTCACTGCATGCATACAAGACGAAACAGATCAAAATGGATTTGTTTCATATCCTCCGCCATTTCTTCTTCTATTTTCTTTCAGAAGCTTAAGGGTTTCCGGAACCAGGATCTCCGGCCTGTTTGCTTCCGGGTGCTCAAACGCCTCTCTCATTCGATCTTGTCCGAAGGTTCCTGTTAATGATCTTGACTCTTTTGGATCTTCGAACCTTTTTTCTTTATCTGCCTGCATCGCCCTGCCTCCGCTTCGCTTGATCTTGCCCTTTGCCCTCTTTTGACAAAGGCGCCCTGAAAAAGTTCCCAAATTTTTTCGCCCCGGCGTCAAATTATTTATCGAGCCATTTTGTGTTTGACAGGGAATTCAGATGACTTTAGGGTTTCAAAGGTAACCCTTCCGGACAATCACTTTCGTTTGCTTCCGCCGATCCAGTGCGACTCTTTCGTTATATCTCCATGGTCGGGCGGGATATCCGCGGATGCAGCCAAGAGACTTTTCCGCGCAAAACGGGAACTTTTATGTGCCGACGCTGTCAAAATGGATGGAAAGGCAATATTGCAACGGGCCGTTTGCACCAGGTGGTGAGGAGGCGATCAATGAACAGGTCTGTGTTCGGGATTGTGTTAGCCATTTCTGCGCTGATTTTGCCTTTGGATTTTTGTACGAATGGACTGGCGGCGGACTTCCCATCCAATCAGGAATTGGGGGAACGAAATGTGGCATTGAAGATGGTGCAGTTCGATTTTGCATCCGGACTCAGGCCGGACCAAAATGGAAAGCCCAACGGCAACGGGGTTGAACTTATCGAGTCCGGTTCATCCGGCAGCGGCTTCCTGGTAAGTGATGACGGGACCATCGTTACAAACTACCACGTCGCCCGCAAGACCGTTAAAGGCGAGGCCCTGTTCCAGGAAGGATCGCGGTTCGAGATCCGGAACATTAAAGTCTACGACCGCCCAAACGACATAGCCATATTGAAGATAAGCGGCCAGAAGGCCTTTCCCGCTTGTACCCTCGGCGATTCCAACACGGCCGAACCCAGGGATAAGGTATTGGCCGTGGGCAACCCTCTTGGCATGGGACTCAACATCACCGAGGGAAGCATCAGCCAGGTTGTCAGAAACGACCTCAAGGAGGCCGAGAGGATCAACCATACCGCGACGATCACCTCCGGCAACAGCGGCGGGGCTTTGTATCGGGGCAACGAGGTGATGGGAATCAACGCGGCCGTCATGGTAAATCCCGCCTACGGCGGCAGCACGGGGTTTTTCTACGCCATTCCGATAAACAAGGCAAAGCGGTTGCTCGAAGACCCGCAATACAACCGGCTTCTTCGCCTGGAGCAAATTTTCCCGCCCAATGTTGAAGCAATAGCGAGCAAGGCCAAGCAGTTGGATGGAAAGACGGGCCAAATACCGGCCGGCAAACAGAAGGGGAATACCGTCGAGCCCGGCGCCTGGAAGATCGGTTTCCAAACCCTCGCGTTAAGCGATTACGGGTTTGTGGTGGAATCCGCTTCCAATAACATATCCATAGTGCTGCTGGACTCGAACGATAAGCTGAAGGGGTTCGGCAAGAAGAAGCAAAATCAGTATCTGCCGCTGTTCCTGAACTCGAGTTATCCGGAACAGTATACCGTGGTCGTTTTGAATTTCGACACCAAGCCGGTGAATTTCGGTTTAAAAACTTATCAAATCGCGTGGTAGGAGGAAAAGATGAAACGGCTGAAGTTCATAATGATATTTTCGGCCCTGCTGCTTATTCCCGCCGTCGTTTTTTCGCAGGATAATTTCGATCCGAATACTTATAAGTCGGATGGACCCATGCCTTATTTTAATTCCCAGGCATTCCAATCCGGCATACGATCCACTCAGAACATAGGCGCTCTGGCCACACAATATTCGCCTCTCCAGGATAAGGCGTCGACCTTCGGGTTCGCGGCCAAATCGGACGAGGCCCGGTTCTTCCTTATCGGAGCGCTCTATACGGAAGCCCTCGCCTATGTAACCGGCGGGAAATGGGACCTCGCTTCGCAACGGCTCCAGATCATCGAAGGCGAGTTCGTCAAGATGGGCGCGCCCTCGTCGTTGTACGGCTTCATTACGACAGCGCGCAATATGATCGAAAACTCCAAATATCCTCCCGAGTACATGGTTACCGTCCTGTCCCTGTTCCAGCCCTTTTTTGAAGAATACGCCAAATCCAAATCAGAGGATAAGCTTACGCTTTTCAGGGCGGGCGCCTGGCTGGTCAATATGAGCCTGACCGCCGCATCGGGGGACAAGGAACTGTTAAGGCAGCCGGCCACGCTGAATTATTTTTCCACCGAACTCAAGCGGATGGACGCTCCGAAGGGAGTAATCGACGCCCTGGCGGAGATGAACGCCATATCCGGTAAGGCGGACATCACGGATAAGGATACGCAACGGTTGCTTCAGCTTGTAACGCAGATCGAGCAGCTTCTGAGCTAAGGCAATCCACGAGGACTTCCGGTAAAGGGCCGCGAGACGCGGCCCTTTGCTAATTGCCCGTAGTCCGGTTGTTTTGAAGGAGAAACGGGCGGATGAGGTGACCCGGATGCGGGTTTTGCGGTTCATTTCATTTCTTTTATTCGCCGTTCTCATTTTTCCCGGCCTGGCTGAGCCCGTCGAAAACCAGATCGAAACGATCGATTTCTGGCGGCGCAACTATGAAGAGATGAGGCCGGAAAACGACGTTCGAGCAAAAAGAGCGCACGAGATATTCACTCGTCTCGTTAATACCGCCGGGGGCCGGCCCGGTGTCGTGCCCAGGCTTTTCATCTCCAAATCCGAACCCAGGAATATTTCCCTCCCGATAGCCATACCCGACGGGTCGGTCATCATTTCCGGCAGGACCCTTGATATCTGCTCCAGGGATACAAAGGCCGCCGATGACCGCCTGGCCTTCGTGCTCGGGCATGAATTGGCCCATCTGCTAAAAGATGATTTCTGGCACGTGAAATTTTTTAACGCCATAAAGGCGGCCGAGGCCGAGAAGCGATCCGATGCAAAGACTCTCGCGGAGCTACGGGAGATAGCCGGTTCGACAGACCAGGTCCTGGCAAAAGAGCTCCAGGCCGATGAGTTTGGAATCGTTTACGCCTCGATGGCCGGGTTCAACACCAGGGCCGTGGTGGATGACGATAAGGTCAACTTCTTTATCGAGTGGCTGCAAGCTGTCGACCCGACCTACTCCGATAATGCGCCCCGGGACCCCGACCACCCCACCCCGGAGCAAAGGGCGGAAACAATAAAGGCCCGCCTTCGGCAGGTGCTCAAAAATGTGGAGATCTTCGAACTGGGAGTGGCTTTTTACCGGACGGGCCAGTTTGAGCGGGCAATTTCGGCATTCCAGAGATTTCTCACCTATTTTCCGAGCCGCGAGGTCTATCACAATCTTGCGGCAAGCCATCATCAACTGGCCGTGAAGTACTATGGGGGCAAGGCCGGCGGGGAGGTCCCCCTTTTCAGGATGTCGGTCGCGATCGATCCCCGGACACGGGCCGCCGAGATCGCCCCGCGGGGGGCGGAGGATGCGGAGTACCTGTTTGGAAAGCACCTCAAGGAAGCCATCGAACTGTATCAACGAGCTATTCAGCAGGACCCCGGATACGTCCGGTCATACAATAACCTGGCCTGCGCTCTCATTTTGAGGGGCGAGGAGGGCGATGCATATAGAGCGATAGCCATGCTCAAGGATTCCCTCAAGATCGAACCGGGCGGCAAAGATGCGCTGAACAGCCTCGGGGTGGCGTTCTTTTACGCGGAAAATCCCGAAAAGGCCAAAAGTTGTTTTCTCGATGCCCGCAAAATCGACCCTGCCTACGATCTGCCGCTGTTCAACCTCGGGCGGCTGGCATTGGAACAGGGCAACGAGGGTGAATGCAAAAAGTTCTGGTCGGAATATATCGAGATGGACAAAAAATCCCCGTGGGCGGCCGTGGCAAAGAAGTTCCTGGGTATCGAAAGCCCGGAGGCCCCGTCCTCCCGGGCCGGCGTGCGCGAGAGGGAGAAAGTGCTGGGACTGGAAACGGGCGCTTATGACGAGGAGGTCCCAAAGGATTGGGGGTCGCCCAGGACGGAAATCGCGCCCCTGGAGCGCTATCCCTACAAGCTTAATAGTTTTGCCAACAATGTGATGACCGTCTCACAGAATAAGGAGATCAAGCTGATTCTGGCGTTCAGGGATTTTTCCGGAAAAACGGGCAGGGACGTCGGCATGGGCTGTTCGAAAGAAGACGTCGTTGCCCGGTACGGCGAGCCCGACAAGGACCTGGAGTCCCAAGCGGGCTTTACGCTGGTCTACGAATCATCGGGAATAGCATTCAATTTTCAGGAACGCAAAGTGGTCTCCTGGATTTTGTTCTGAATGCGGAGCTGCGTTCGCGGTGTGATTTTACCAACCCGAAAAGAACTCATGGCGATGGGTTGTGCTGCGCTTTACTCATTTTGGGAGAATTATTGGTCTGCCAGATCCTTGGTGAAATCGGCAAAAGCTATCAACTCTGTGCGCAGTTGTGCCCATAGCGCCGGCAAGTCTAAGGGACTTGGAAAATACTAAAATACCGTTTATAATGTCTCATGGTCTTAACCATGGAGGCATTGAGCATGAAGACATCGACGGTTGTTCGGAACCAAGTATCCAAGCAAGTGATAGACTTGATT
>JBAQYM010000031.1:0-11199 GCA_049300095.1 Syntrophobacteraceae bacterium | reverse complement strand
ATATTTCTTTGGGCAACAGTCCCTTCCAGCCTGCCATCCGATGAAGGTGCCGTGCTCCTTGGCCGGCAGGCTGGAAAGCCCGTCCCACGACGATCGCCGCCAAGTGCGGCTTAAGTGAACGGTATTGCGCTTAAGGCAACAGTATTGAAGGTCTGCGGCGGTCGTGGACCGGCGGGCCGGGATGTCGGGCGGCTCATGGGGTGCGCCGCATAACCTGTTTGGGAGCTATCGGTCATGGAACTGCCGTGTCGAGCTTGTGGCGACGAGGTGCTGCGGACAGGTGAGATGGCCGGTTTGCGCCGGCGCCTGCGAAACCTCGCCGCCGGGCACGATTTGACGACCGTTATCGCCTGTGCGTTCGATCATCGCACCCGTATGCCGCCGTTTTTTTACGCCGATGTGAAAATGGCCCCGGCCGGGGTGCGGGCGATAGGGGCCGCGATGGCCGATGCCGGGTTCCCCAGGACCCGTATCGTGCTGCAGCAGTGGAACAGGAACTTCCGGCCGTCGCGGATGCGGGTGGACGGGAGGGTCCCCGACCTGTTCATGGTATCGAGCATGCTGTTGCACTCGACCCGGGCCGAGGCCCTGATCCGCGACGCCTGTCGAATCGATCCCGCCTCGAGGCCTTTGATCATCGCCGGTGGGCCGACGGTGATTTACGAGCCGTGGAGCGTCTTCAGCGCCGACCCGAAAGACCTCTGGGGGGCCGATGTGGCCGTCACCGGCGAAGAGTACGTCCTGCTGAGCCTGATGGAGGTTTTGTTGTCGATTCGGGCGGGCAATGAGCCGATGCGCTCGGCCTTCGAGCGCGCCCGTGACTGCGGGGCCCTGGATGACGTCCCGGGCCTTGTCTACGCAAGGAGCGACGCCAAAGGTGCGGTCGAGGAGCTGGTCGATACCGGGATCCAGCGTCTGCTGGGCGATCTCGACGAGTTGCCGCACGCGGCCCTTGGGTATCGGCTTCTCGAACCTCCGGGCGAACAGGCAACGCTTGCCCCGAAGCCACTCGCCCCCGACCGGGTCCGCAAACACTCGCGGATCGCCTCGATCGTTCTTACCCAGGGTTGCCGTTTCAATTGCCCGTACTGCCCCATCCCGGCCTACAACCAGCGCCGGTTTCGAGCCAAGAGTGGCGAGCGGGTCGCCGACGAGATCGGCCGTATTTTCAGCGAGTACGGCATCAAGCTGTTTTTCGGCACGGACGACAACTTTTTTGCCGACAGGGAGCGGGCTCTTGCGATTGCCGAGACGCTGGCGCGCAAGGTTGACGCCGGGTCCAGGCCCCACTGCAAGGTCCGCTGGGGCACCGAGGCCACGGTTCACGATACCCTCAGGATGAAAGACGATCTTCCAATTGTGCGTAAGGCGGGACTCTGTGCGCTCTGGCTCGGCGTCGAGGACATGAGCGGAACGCTGGTCCGAAAAGGCCAGAGCGCCGACCGGACCGGCGAGGCATTTTCCATCCTGCGCGAAAGCGGCATCTTCCCCGTGCCCATGCTCATGCACCACGACGCGCAGCCGCTTTATTCATGGCGCGGCAACCATGGGCTTCTCAATCAACTGCGCCTGCTGCGCAAATCCGGCGCACTCTATATGCAGGTCTTGATGCTCACCCCCTCGCCCGGCTCGAAATGGTATGAAGAAAGTTTCACTTCGGGCCTGGCCTACAAGAGCGTCAACGGCGCGCCGGTCGAACCGGCATTGACGAGCGGGATGCACGTGATTGCCTCCCGCCATTCGCGCCCGTGGGTCAAGCAATTGAACTTGCTGGCGGCCTATGTTTACTTTTTTAATCCCCTGCGGATGCTCGGGGCGCTGGTGCGCTCCAAAAGCGTGATCCCGCCGGCGGCTGAGCCGACGTGGCCTCCACCGGCACTTTCACGGGACCGGTCCGTGCGGAAAAGACTCGAGGGCCGGTTGAAGGCGCATCTGATCGATGCCGCCGTACAGTTGTTCGGCATGATGGGACTTTTTCAAACGCTGAGGCGCACGATCGGCTGGACCGTAAACCTTATGCTGGGCAACATTGAGCGGCATACAAGGGCGCCCGGCAGCCGCATTCCCATGCGAGGAGCGGATGGTGGACGGGCAAGCCACGCACTGGCCGGCACTCCTCAGTCCCTCGGGTCCGCGTCCCCCCGCTCGGGTGGGACGGAGAAACAATCCGCCTGAACGCCATCCGGGTCCCGCCTCAATAATACCGGTGCTGCAAGACGCGACACCGGTCCCGCCGGGAGATTCCCTTATTCCGAATTGGTGAGGCGCGTACAAGCGAGGGACCGCTGCTCCCGGCAGCGGCCTGCCGTGCGGAGGACAGGAAACGTGGGGTCCTCGGCCGCGGGGCCGATGCCGTCGCGCCCCTTATTTAGTGAAAATCACGGCGACCACCGATGCGGTCAGGATCAAAAAAGAGAATATCGAGATGAGGATTGCCTTGTACGAGACCGGCTCGTCCCAGTCCCTGAGATTTCCGACCCAACCGCATGAGTCCTTCGAGCAGGCATACCGGCAGTAGGGCACCCAATTGCAGATGAATTTGTCGAAGGGCCTTCGATGAATTCGGTGGAGGGGAGAGTTGCATTTCGGACAGCGGGGCATTGAATTTCCCTCTTCTAACGTCAGATAGGGCAATAAAGACCGGATGCCTCCATTCAATTGATGTTCTCGCACCCGGCAAGAGATTCGGCCATGCCGCGAAGCCGGGCCGGGTGGGTTGTCCCCCTATTTCTTTTGGGAAACCTGGCCATACGAATAGCAGGAATAGAACAGTGCCCCCTTGCCGGTGGCAGGGTTAAACTCGAGTGACACACCCACATTCTTTCCCATCCAGTCATATTGCTCGATGGCTCTATCCTGCTTGGCTCCGGGGCCGTATTGTTTGAAGGCAAAGGCTTTTATCTTGTTGAAATTTGGGAGCGATTCAAATTCGACCATAACGGAAGTGAATTTGTTGCGCTGAAACACATAGGTGATCTTGCGGATGGCGGCCTCTTCCATCGTCAGTCTTTCATCGGGGCGCTCGCAAAGGGAAAGCTGATCTTTCTTGTGGATTACGGTCATCTTCTTGATGGAGCCGATATCGGCGCCGAAGGGAATGCCGCGAAAAGATTCCGGTTCGTTCTTGAATGGAAGTGCCGTCTCGGGCTGGAAAATCGAGGCAAGGCAGACAAGGAGAACAAAGACTCTGAGAGATCTCGCGGGCATCATTCCGGCTCCAAATTTCAATCTCGTTTTCTGCCCGGCGGACGCGCAAAAATGCAGCGGACCGCGAGGCAGGAGCCGAGATCGAATCAGCATCAGCGGCGACTTTGTTGCATCCTGTCCAGCTATCCGAATTGTTCCGGGGAGGAGACAACCATAGAATCATTTGACTCAAATTTCAATGTCGCAGTTGCCCGCCCTTCATTTTTTACCCGCATCATGATGCCGGCGCCCGCACCGTAAGCGCGGAGGGCCGGGATGACGATTCGGGTGGGATTCAAATAATTGGTTGTACTTGAAAAGGCGGGGGAATTAAGTAAAGATAGCCTTGCAGCACTCTCGATGACTTCGGAGCGGGTGTTTCGTGGTCTCTGCGCAGAGAGCGCAAGCCGCAAGTCGGTCGTACCCGAACCCTTACGGGAAGATATCGTCCGGACCGGAGCAGTCCCGTTCGTTTCTCATACCACAAATCCACGGCAAGGCCGGAGAAATCCGGTCTGCATTCAGGCGACGGCTCAAAGGCTTAGTCGTCTCGTGCGCACATTCATATGCCGCCATCCAGGAAAAGAACCAGGACCGTCTCTTCGGTCGGACTCATCAACATGGGCCATGCCCCGGAGAGTGCCTTGCGCTTCATAGGTGCCAATGTGCAGGCGGTAATGGAAGTCCCGGTCGATATTCTCGCTCCGATGGGCGTTCCCGAAGAGGCGTATGTGCCGCATCGCGGTCAGTACGATGCCGGGTTTATCCTGAAGCACCTTGCCGGGTTGTCCTTTCCTCGTCATGGGTGCGTTCTGGCCGTCACCACCGTGGACATCTGCACCCCCATCCTGACCTATGTCTTCGGACAGGCCGAACTGGAAGGAAGGCTCGCGATCATCTCGAATTTCCGTCTCAAGGGAGATCGGGAGGGCGCTCCGATTACGGCGGATCGCTATCACGAACGTCTGGTCAAGGTCGCCCTGCATGAGATTGCCCATACCTTCTCAGTATACCACTGCGAGGCCCCGAAATGCCTCATGCAAATCAGCCCTCGAATCCAGGACCTGGATGGACTGGATATCTCTTTTTGCGAGCGGTGCAAATTCATCCTCAGCCGGCATCTGAAAAACACGCGTACTTAGGGATTTGGCACTTACTGAATTACCGCTTCAGGACGACTGCCTCAGAGGGCCAATGACCCCTTCGTGTCCTTCGTGCCCTGTTGTGGCAAGAACTGAAATGGTCAGGGACAAGGACACGAAGATGCAATTCGGGTAACAATTCGTAGCCGTATTTATGAAAGTGGGCAATTGGTCCCGGCGGGCTGTCGAAGAAGGGGTTGTGGCCCCGGCCGATCCGGGCGGGGCTCGAGTCCGCCCGGATCGGCCGCGAGAGGCGGGGTCCCCGCCCCGGCCTTTTCCATCCATTCGCCTGCTTGCGGAGGCATTTTTGGCCAACCCCGGTCTTAGGTGAGAAGAAAATCATGAACGAGGTCTTCCCACTTCAGATGGGACAGGTTGCCGAAAATGTCCGCAACGATCTCACCACCGGTTGCCGCAAGCGGGACCCCATAGATCGCCATCACCTTTGCTTCGAGCCGTGTCGCCTCGGCACTGAGCCATGCATGCGCCGTCTTCTCGAACAGGAGGTTCTTTATGTTCTTCTTGAGGCCCCGCGGGTCGACCACCATGAGCCAGCCCTGGCCGTAAGGGTCTTTGTTGGCGAGATGGGGTTGTCGCAAAATATTGTGATTTGTCGCCATCACCACGCCCTTTATGGGCGAGAGCATCGAGGCGCTCTTTTCATCCCTGTCAATAGACCAGCCCATCTCGCCCTGCTCGAGATGCGAGCCGAGTTTGGGAAGGCGAATATTTGTCGGACTGCCAAGCAGCCTCAATGTGAAATCATCGATCCCCAGGCGAACGAACCCTCCGTGTTCAATGCGCGCCCAGCCGTGTCCCTTGTGGTAGTAATAGCTGTCAGCCAGGGCGAAACCCGAGACTCTGCCCGTGTGGACCGGTGGAGTTGACGCTGATAAGTCCGCCTCGTCCAGGCCCTGATCGAACTCACAGACATTGCACTGATAGTTGTTCGCACAGAACTTGTACTGGACGCGGCCCGTCAGCTTATGCCTGCATTCCCTCTGGAAAAAGGGCTTGGTCCGCATGACCTCTCGCCAACTGACGAGCACTGTGGGCTTCAGGTTCACTTTGTGGCTCATGGCTTTATCGAACGGGCACGATGTACAGTCATAGGCCCCGTCGCACAGTTTGAAGTTGACCACTCCGGCTTTCATCCAGACGCACTGGACCTCCGTGGTGGAGAAGAGCCGCACTCCCTGTTTCACGCCATCCACTTTTTCTTTCATGACCAGCCTCCTTGATCCAAACGGACCTCACCCCGAGGCAAGATCTTGTTTTGAGAGTCCACTGCGCCGGTTGCAACCGGCTTAATGCTTAACACAAGATCCGTGCCATGCACTCGAACCCCGTGCCGCGAATGATTTCGACTCTTCTCGGAAAACGGCCTCGAACGGCGTCAGGCCATTTGGAATCCGGGATTCCGGCCCCGGGCCCGGACGTTTTACGGGGCAGTGGAGTTGAAAAGTCCGGGTCCGGCGGCCGGAGGTCAAGGTAAACCGGGGCGATCAAGTGCCTTCGAGTGTTAAGTTTTTTTGTCCCGCCCCTTCATCCGCTTCGTCAGCGCCTTTGAATCCTTGGGTTGGTACAGGTGTATAGTTTTTTTACATGGCTGTTAAGAATCTATACGTTCCCGGTTTTGGGTCGTATCGAGTCCTGGGGGCGTAAAATCATTTCATATCCGCGCCGCGCCGCCGCCTGCGCCGGCGCGCCTTAGTGAGTCGGAAGGATCGGGCTTAGGTATCAGTCTTGCAATGGTAATTACGCGCGCTGACTACTTATTCGACCGGTTCGTCCACCTGTGTGTGGGTTGGATGAAAGACCCCCGGTCAATCGATCTGAGTGAGCCGATTGATCGTCATTGAGTGGAACGGCCGGCGACATCGACGAGAAGGGGAACGGGCCATGAGCGGGAGTGCAAAGGTATTGGTGGTCGACGATGAATTGATCGTGCGGGAGTCTCTCGTGGCCTGGTTCCGGAAGTCCGGGTACGAAGTGGACGGGGCCGAGGGAGGACGGGTGGCTCTGGAGATGGTGGCGGGGAAGGACTACGATTTCATCTTCCTTGACATCAAGATGCCCGATATGAACGGTTTCGAAGTGCTCGATCAGGTCAAGACGAACTGCCCGTATACCATGGTGGTCATGATCACGGCTTATGGATCGGTTGAAACCGCGGTTGACGCCATGAAGCGGGGGGCGTCCGATTATCTTATGAAGCCCTTCGAGCCCGACGAGTTGGTCTGCCAGTTGGAGAGGCTCCAGTTGCAAAAGAAACTCCTCGAAGAGAACGCGAGCCTGCGGGAGCACGTCGCCAGCCGCGTTCGTTGCGAGGACCTGATCGGAGCATCGAGTTGCATGCGGCAACTGTTTGCGTTGATCGAGGAGGTCGCACGAGTCGATTCCCCCGTATTGCTCCGGGGACAAACCGGGACCGGAAAGGAACTGGTGGCAAGGGCCATTCATGCCATGAGCGACCGCCGCTATGAGCCGTTTATCCCGATAAACTGCGGGGCATTCACGGAGACGCTGCTTGAAAGTGAGCTTTTCGGGTACGAGAGCGGCGCATTTACCGGCGCTCGAAAGGGCAAAAAGGGGCGTCTTGAGATGGCCCAGGGAGGGACCCTGTTTTTGGACGAGGTGGGCGAAATCCCTCTAAAGATGCAAATCGATCTGCTTCGGGTCCTCGAGGAAAAAGCCATTCAGCGAGTGGGCGGGATGAAAGAGATCTCCGTTGACTTTCGCCTTATCTGCGCCACGCATCGAGACCTGGCCAGGGAGATCGAGCGGGGGGCCTTCCGCCAGGACTTCTACTACAGGCTGAACGTGATCGAGGTGGAAATCCCGCCCCTTCACGAAAGAATCGATGACATTCCCACACTGGCTCAGCACTTCCTGGAGCGTTTCCGCGGGGAAACGAACAAACCCGTTGTGGGCATTCAGCAGCAGGGCATCGAGCTTCTCAAAAACTATCCGTGGCCCGGGAACGTTCGTGAACTCGAAAATGCGATCGAACGCGCGGTCGTGCTCGCGAAGGGGCGTTACCTGGGCAAAGATGATTTTGCGTTTCTCTTCAGGTCCTCGGCCCAGGTGCTCCCTCAATCCCTTAAAGAGAGCGAGAAGCTCCACATTGACCGCATCCTCAATCTGTGTGGGGGGAATATCACGAGAGCGGCCGCTATCCTGGAAATCAGCCGGATTACCCTGCACAGCAAGATTAAGAAGTACGGCATCCGCCCGGCGGAAAATGCGTAGGGAGTCGGCGCCTTTGATGTCTTTCAACACCCTGATAAAAGAAGGTCAATTCCGTGAGCGGCAAAATACTTAAAACCAGAGATGAAAACGACTGGAATACGCTGGTCTTCGACAGTTTTTCTCTGCCCGCCCTGGTCCTGAAGCCGAACAAGGTTATCGTGGATGCGAACAGGAGCATCCTTAAGAAGTTCAACTGTGAAAAAGACCAGGTTATCGGGAAGACCTGCCATGATTTCTTCTACAACTCCTCGGAGCCGTGTCCTGTCGACAGGTGCCCGCTCGCCCAGGTGTTGGCGGACCGGCTGGGCCATTCCGTTTTGACGCCCGTGATGACCGATACGGGGGAGGACAAGTGGGATAACCGGGTCTTTTCCCCCCTCCTGGATGAGGCCGGCGAGGTCATGTATATCGTGGAAAGCATCCACGACGTTACCCAGGTCAAGGTCCTGGAGCGCGAACTGTCCGGAGCCAGGGAATTCAGCCAGAAGCTCATCCAGAGTTCAACCAGCGCGATGATCGCCGCCGACCGGCGGGGCAGAATCCTGTTCATGAACCGTGCCGCCGAGGAGCTTATCGGATATACACTTGAGGAGGCGCAGGAAAAAGTCACCGCGAAAGATCTCTACCTTCCGGGACAGGCAAGGGAGGTCATGAAAATTCTCAGGGATGAGAGTTTCGGGGGAAGGGGGAAGCTGCCCTGCACACGAGTGAGTTTGGTGAATGCGGGAGGTGAAGAGATACCGGTGGAACTCACCGCCTCGATCATCTACGAGGGCGGTAAAGAAGTGGCCACCATGGCGGTGTTCAACGATCTCAGAGAGAAGTTGGTGAATGAGGAGAGAATGCGGGGGATTCTCATCAGGATCGCGCGGGCGGAGAAAATGGCATCCCTTGGACAGCTCGCGGCCGGAGTGGCTCACGAGATCAACAATCCGCTGACGGGTATCATATTTTTCGCCAAAATGATGCTGGAGAGCCTCGATAAAGACGATCCCAGGGCAAAGAGCATGGAGTGCGTCTTCGAAGATGCCAAACGGTGCGGCAAAATTGTCAAAAATCTCCTTACCTACAGCAGGCAGACAACCGCCAGTAAGGAGATATTCCATATCAACACACTTATCGAACACAGCCTGGACCTCATCCGGGATCGGAAGTTGTTTATGGATATCCGGATCGTGAAAGACATCCCGGATGAGATGATGCTCATCCAGGGGGACAGAGATCAACTGGGCCAGGTGGTTATCAATCTTGTCATGAACGCCGTTGATGCCATGGAGCAAACGGGGACCCTCACTCTTCGCGCCCGTCGGAACAAACCGGCAAAAAAGGCTTACATCGAAATTTCCGACACGGGCCGCGGAATTCCCACCGAGGACCTCTCCAGGATATTCGATCCTTTCTTTACGACCAAAGAAGCGGGCAAAGGCACGGGTCTGGGGTTGAGCACCGCCTATGGGATAGTCAAGGATAACGGGGGGAATATCAAGGTCAAGGAAACGAGCCCCAAAGGGACAACGTTCGTGGTGGAACTTCCACTTTATCAGGCAGGCAACGATCACCACACGCCTTCGAAACGTCATTCCGCCCGCCGGGAAGAACCGGTCGGCGGTAATCCCGGAGGTGGGCCGGCACGCGGCGGCGACTGAGCGCCGACTTCTCTTTTTCAAGAACAGCAAAGATCGAGTGGATGCCGTGCCCGGGTCCGAAATCCGGGAACGCGGCGAAGATGTGGACCGTGCCGAAGCACCTGTGCACGGCCGATGCGGAGTTCCGGCTTTTACGAGAATGCCGCGGCCGGATTTCCGCACCTGGAACAGTATCTCAGTCCGTCAGGCCGCCGGTGGTGACCACGATGGGAAAGCTGCACTCCTTGAGGTGTTCGGCCAGGAGGTAAGTGCGCAGGATGCCGGGGATGGCTTCGGCGCTGTGTTTTTCGAGAAACTCGTTTTCGACTATGGCCGTGGCGCTGCGGTCGGCTGATTTGATCTTGAAAATTCGGGCCTTGCGCCCGGCATGGAGGCCGCTTTCAATTGCGGCCGCATCAAACTCCTCTTTCAGGTATTTCTCGACTGCCGCTATCTTGTCTGTGTCCGACACGGTGTCCTCCTCTTATGTGTTCGGCGTACACGCCTCGGGTTTCGAAACCGGCGGCGGTTCCGCGTTCTGAACAATCGAGCGTTCCATGCAGTCCGGAATTTCGATCCTGAAAATAACTCCGCCGCTCGGGTTATCCTCTATCCGCAAATCGCCTTCGTGCGCTTCGACAATCTTTTTAACGATAGGTAGCCCCAGCCCGACACCCTCCTTCTTGGTTGAAAAAAAGGGCGAAAAGACCTCTTCGCGCTTCCGTTCCGGGATGCCGCAGCCGCAGTCGATTATCTCCATGACAAGGCTCCTGCCCAAGAGCGAGCAGCCGACGGTGACCTTCTCCCCCTGGGGCGAGGCCTGGATGGCGTTTGTGATGAGGTTGATCAGGACCTGTTTCATGCGCATCTCATCGAGCGATACCGGAGGCAAATCGGCCTGCATCCGGACTTCCAGCACGATTCCGTGCTGCTCGGCAACATGTCCCGTTATCGCCAGGCACTCGTGTATCATCTTGTCGACCTTGGTCGATTCCCTTTGTACCACAAGGGGACGCGCGAAGTCCAAAACGCCTCTCAGGAGGTTTTCCAGCCGGAGCGCCTCGGTCATTACGATATCCAGTTTTTCGGCATCCGGGCTTCCGTCGGCGATGTTTTTCCGCACCATCCTGGCAAACCCGCCTATAGCGATGATCGGGGTACGCATTTCATGGGCCATTGCCGACATCGATTTGCCGATGGCCGCCAGGGTTTCCGCCTCGCGAGCCCGTTGATGCTCCCGGCGCTGCATGAGGACGGCTTTGCCAAGGACGGCCGCCATCAGGAAATAGGCGGCGATCAAAAGGAGCCTGTTCAGGTCCAAAGCGGAAAGACCTTCCCAATGAAGGATAAGGTAGGGAACAAGGGACGCGGCGGCAATCGAAGAGACTATCAGCCCGCCTTTGAGAGCGAACCAGAAGCTCCCGAGAATTACCGGGAGAAAATAGAGTTTTTGGAAAACAACGTCGAATCGGTCGAACTGGGGGTGGCCGATCCACGCATGCGCGCTGTAGTTTAAGACCGTGAGCGCGAAAAGAAGAAAGCCGATGACGGCTGCTTTGTCTCTTATTGTAAGGTCCCGCATGGAAGGGCTCTCCTGGGTTGGTTACGGTCAATTATAATCATGGAAACTTTTCGCGCATATGGAAAATGGCCCAACCCCCAACTTCCATCCCCCAACCAGCCAACAATAAAAATTCTTATTAAACCACCACCTGTTGAAGCAGGTGGATTTGGGGTTACGACTGGAAGTCGGCGGTTCGGCTGAAGCCGCTCATCCGACCGACAACTCCGCCGGCCCGCTGGTTCCCAAGCTCCGGCTTCCCTTACTGGATGCGCGGGATAAGTCGACCAGATGGAGAGGTCCAATGGGTATGCTTTAAAAGGAAAGGAAGCCGGAGCTTCCAGGTCTGGGTTCCCAAGCTGGAGCTTGGGAACCAGCGGGAAAACCAGCGGACCAGCGAAACTTGCTAAAGCTCTTCGCCTGAAAGGCGAAG
>JBAQYM010000030.1:0-7444 GCA_049300095.1 Syntrophobacteraceae bacterium | reverse complement strand
CTGCCGCGTGGCGGGATCGTTCAATTCATCCACGGACCTCAAAGCCCCTCCGCGCCTCCCCAGCCGAAACAGGGGCCTCTCCTCATCCGGCAGCGCCAGGTGGCGGTCTATCACCGCGAGCATCGCCTCTTTGTCTTCGGGCAGTTTTCCGGCCACTTCTTCAAGAAGGTTAATGTTGTGTGCGATCTATAGGCACATTGCTCTAAGCCGCTGCCGACCCGGAGGCTCTTGGAGCAGGTGCTCCTCGGAGCAACCCCTGCGTGCTTAGATCCTCATCAATTTCAGGCCAATGAATTCCGTAGCCGGCGCCGGCAATACGCCAATTGTTCCTCTGATCGACAGTGGCATGCAGGAGGCGTGGGTACCACGCCAAAGGTGCGGTGATTGTGCGCCCATCTGTTAGGTCGACGCTAATAGTGTCTTCCGAAAAACGGACATCTTTGACGCGCTCACCCGCCTTAGGATCGGAAGTAGACATGCCAAGCCTCCAAACGTTGCTGTTGATTCTCGGTTGTTAGAGCTTCAATCTTTCTCAGTTCTGTTGGGCTGAAACCAAGATTGATGGATTCGTAAAAACCCTTTTTTTCGAGGATATGGCCCCTTGAAATTTCAATGACTTACAGGTTGCTAAACGACCATTTCGGGGGTTTTTACGAATCCATCAAGATTGTATGCCAAGCTCACAGGCGATAACCAGAATTTAGCCGACTGATCGTCCCGATCAATATGGACGTGTGGCGGCTCATTTGGTTCGTGACTGTAGAAATAGAAGCGGTACGGTCCCGTTCTCAGAACGACAGGGGTCATTAGTGTAGCTCCCAAATTAAATCTGGAACCAATAATCCAGCACTCCGCCAAATTAGATATACTGGTCCGCCAGTTCCGTCATAACCTTCTCCACATCCCCACCCGTCTCCGATACCAGCTCCTTCATCGCAAGTTGCAGCCGCTGCCGCGTCACGGGATCGTCCCCAACTCGTCAACCGACCTCAAAGCCCCTCTCCGCGCCTCCCCAGCCGCAACAGGGGCCTCTCTTCATCCGGCAGCGCCAGATAGCGGTCAATCACCGCGAGCATCGCCTCTTTGTCTTCGGGCAGTTTTCCACCGACTTCTTCCAGAAGGGTAATGTTGAATGCGATTTATAGGTTATCCCTCTTCCCTTTTGCCTATAGGGCAATGTTGAGAGGAGCGCCCGGCCAATTTTAACCAGAGGCGCTCCCTTAGGGAGGCTTTCTTTGACCATTCCATGTTATGTTATTATTGTCCAGGCTCACATCGGATTTCAATAGTGAAACACGGCATGCGCCATTGCTTGGGCCATTTCTCCCCTTTGCACACCTCACGATTCAACCCCGTTCATAGGATACTCTTTTGTCACCAGTGGCTGTTATATGCTATAATTCGTTCGCCCGAATCAGTTCCGGATAACCATGAGTATTTAGCTTTCGACATTGAATTTCCAGCCGGTCCGGACCCATGGGCGGCGCGACCGGACCGGTGTGGACTGCCATGTATGGGATGGCCGATTTCATCCTGGAACGGCCAAAATGCATTCAAATTACGTAATCCGGGGGGGTTGACACGGGACACTCAGGCCCGGTTGGTGTTTGTGTGTCGAGGTTGATCCTTTGCCGGTAGCTTTGGGGGAACATCACGTGGTGTTTGGAAAGATCAAGTGGTTTCAAAGCGGGAAGGAAGAGAAGGAGAAGGACCGTGCGCTGGTCTTGGAAGAAATCCAGAGCATAAAGAAGCTTCTCCGGAAACAATCCGTGCTGGTGGAGGAAGTGCGCAGGGAGCAGGAGGCTGCTACGGTTGTGAAAAACCGGACCGCAAATTCCGCCATGGAACTTTGTGATTCAATTTTTTACCTTCACCGGACATTCCGGCATCCCGGGTTCATGTCCCGCCAGCATGCCCAGGTCCTCAACATGGTAATGAAGAAAGCGGAGCATTTTGCCGCTTCCCTGGGTATGGAAATAATTATGGACGAGGGAGTATCTTTTGATCCCAGGCTACACGAAGCGGTGGAAAACCGCAGCCCGGGATCGGATTCACTGGATGTGCTCGAACTGGTTCAACCGGGTTACCAGCAGAACGGGAAGATCATCCGGCCTGCCAGGGTGATCGTTTGCGCGACGGACGACCCAACCGCCTCTGAAGGAATCGCACCGTTATGAGGTCAATTATCTGCGGTATAGATTTGGGTACCACCAACTCCGCTATTGCCTTCCTCAAAGATGGGGTCCCCACGGCCATCGCGGTCGAAGAGGGGACGGCCATTCTGCCGTCGGTCGTGAGCTTTGAGCCGGCAAACGGCGGCCACCTGGTGGGGAATCTCGCCCGTAACCGCCGGGCGGCTTTCCCGGATCTCACCGTTACCTCCGTAAAGAGGTTAATGGGAAAGGAAACAACGGTCGGCGTGGGCGAACGGAGCTTTTCGCCAGAGGAAATTTCTTCCTTCATTCTGAAATACCTTGCCGAGCGTGCTTCCTCAGAATTGGGTGAACGGGTCGAAAAGGTGGTGGTTACCGTGCCCGCCTATTTCGACGACGCCCAGCGGAGGGCCACGATCCGTGCGGGGGAGCTTGCGGGGCTGGATTTGGTGCGCATCGTTAACGAGCCCACAGCGGCCGCCCTGGTCTACGATCATGTGTCCTCGCCCCAGGGCGATGAGTCTCCCTATGTTCTGGTCTATGATCTGGGCGGGGGGACCTTCGACGTTTCGATCCTCGAGATCAAGGGAGAAATAAAGGAAGTCCTCGCCTCCGGCGGAGATACCCGCCTGGGAGGGGATGACTTCGATGAGCGGCTCAAAGATCATTTACTCGGAGAATTGCGAAAGCAGGCCGGAAAAGAAGCGCTCAAAGAGGACGCGGGCCTTAAGGTAAGGCTTCTCGACATTGCCGAACGCACCAAGATAGCCCTGTCCAACCGCCCTTACGTGAAGGTCAACGAAGTGGCCGTGGCCATGTTGAAGGGGCGGCCGCTCAATCTCGACCTCGAACTCACCAGGGAGCAGTTCCAATCGCTGACGGCGGATCTGGTCGAACGGACCATGACCAAGTTGATCGAAGCGCTCGAAGATGCGCACCTGGGTCCGGAAGAAATCGGAAAGGTCATCCTGGTCGGCGGCGCCACACGAATGCCCGCTGTTCATGAAGCATTATCGAATCTTTTCGATCAGTCCATAGCTCATTCCGTCGATCCGGACCTCTGTGTGGCCCTCGGGGCCGCCATTCAGGGCGGACTCATTACAGGGGACTCCGTTGGGCAGATCTTGCTTGACGTAACGGCTCATTCCCTGGGTGTGAAGACCATTGATGAGATAGATCCGGAAACGGGCGATGCCGATTATTTTTCCACAATTATCAGGAGAAACACGCGAATTCCCGTTAGCCGCTCCGAGGTCTACTGGACGGTTTACGACCAGCAAGGCGGCGTAGAGGTGGAGGTCTTCCAGGGAGAAAGCGCTTCCTGCGCGGAGAACTCGCTTATCGGATGCTTTTACTACCCGCTCAAACCCGCACCCGCAAGATCTCCCGTGGTCGTGGAGTTTGCCTACGACCGGGAAGGGCTGGTGCGTATCTGCCTTGACCAGAAGGGCTACGATAACCGAAAAGAAGTCACCCTGGACATTCGCAACCGAAAGGTCCAAGACGCCGCGTCGAGCGGATCGGTCGAATCCCCTGTTAATTACATCGCGGAGAAGGCCCGAAGGCTCGCCGCTGAGGCGCGATTGGACGGGAATCTGAGGCGCGACATCCTTCAGGTCACGGCGGAATATGAGGCTGCCATCAGAACCGGGGAAGACGAAGACCGTGCGGACGAACTCGAGGACCGCCTGTTGGCTATATTAGAGCAGGCCGAAGAGGCACTGGAGCCCGGTGAGTAAAAAGAAGCGTGTCCGAAGGGACATCGAAAAGTATTTTCGGTCCGGTCGCTACTGGGAGTTGTTGAGGCTCCTGGAAAGCGAAGGACTGGTTTCGGCCAACATCGATGAGTACAGGGCGTCATGGAAGGCCGTGATCGGCAATGCTCTTAAGCATGAGCCCGGATTTGATCGATTCCGCCGCGAAGTGGGGACGCTCAAGTCCCTGCCCAATGACCCCGGTTTGCGATTCCTCATGGGCCTCGGAGGATACATCGAAGGCCGAAACACCGCCGAGGACCTTCTGGAGCTGAAAGAATTGCCACCCGATGCCCAAAGGCTCAGGTCCAATTTCGCCGCCTTTGTCTCCTCACTCCCGGCCAGGGATAAGCTGAGGACCGCTTTGGAAAAATTCCTCATGGGACCCGATAAGATCACCCGCCGGCACTATGAACAGATCGCTGGAATGCTGCCGGGCGCATTGGGAAAAAGTGCAACCGCCCTGGGCGAGTTGATTTCTCGGGCCCGCCGCTTCAATCACAAAACTGTCGCCTCCGGAGGCTGGGAGGCAATCGACATCCCCGATCTATGTGAGTTGGACGGCAGCCTGCTCCTGTACTCTGATCTCATGCCCCCGGCGCTCCGGGAGATATTCCTGTATCCCTTCGTGCACAATATTGCTCTCATGTGCCGACGCCTTGCTCCTCAGGCCATCCTCAATGACGCCTCGCAACTGGCCGGCTCGATGCCGTTCCTTCTGCCCCGGCTGGCGGGAGAGAGGCTCGATGAAGTGGAACGAAAGCTGTCGATAAATTCCAGACACTTGATAGGAGGCGATGATGAAGATAAGCACGATGACCCTGCCCGGAAAACCGAGGGCCGGAGCATCGAGGAAAAGCTGGCTCTTCTGAGCTCTCTGCGGATCGAGGTCCGCGGTAGCCGATCCGGGGAATCGGATTTGGATTTCCCGGATGTTTTCGATGACGAAGATGAATGGGACGATAAAGCGTTTCCGGAAGCACGGAACCACCGGATGGTGCAGCTCACCGGACAGCTCCTGCTCATGTATCTGAGTATTCTCAGCGACATATCCGGCCGGCTCCCCGGTTTATCTCCGCGAGAAAAAAAAGAATTGGTCCGCGTAATGGAGCCGGTTCTGCTGCGGGACCTGGAATACACCCGGAACTCCATCCGAAGCGGCCAAGACCTCATGGATTTCCTCGACGCCGTCCTGAAGGCTGGCTGTGCCGGGGCACGAATGGGACTGCTGACTGTTCTGATCTGTTCACATCACCGCAACGGCGGCTTGCGAAGACAAGCTGAAAAATACCTCGATCAATTACCAGCCCCAACGCAGCCTGATATGGAATGGCTCGCAACGGAGTGGACCGAATACTACTACCCGAAGGTGCGGTCGCTCAAACCGCTTCTGGCCCGTTACGAACAGAACGAAGGTCTTCTCGGGATTTTTGGTGCTCAGATCTGTTCGAGTTTGGAATTCTCTCTGTGTGAGCCCTTGATCCTGGCCGATTTTCCCTTAGTCCGGTTTGCTGACGGGAAACCGGCGAAGTCCAGGGAACCGGGCATCGTGCGCCGTGAACTGGATGCCCTTACCGAATACAAGTTGCTCGATCTTGTTCGGCATTACCTGCTCTGTCACCCTGATGATCGATTCACAGTGGAAGGACACCTGTGCTGGTTGAATGCCCTGCGGTCACACCGTCCGGCCGAGGTGTGGCAATTCACTTTGGATGAGATGAGGCGCGGCGGAAAAGTGGAAAAATTAGAGGAGGCCTGTTTCCCCCTGGAATCGCTAGACAGGATGATAACCGAAAAATTCGAAGCCGTTATGTTTTTCATGATGGAGCATTCGGATGAGCTTGCAATGCTTCCGATGGATACCCTCGGACCGTTGCTGGATGAACTCTTGACACATTCGGGGACCCTCCGCGACCGCGCGCAATTTCTAATCCGCCTGGAAAAAATGATCGCGGGAAGGGTTGAAGCCGGAGACACGGGGGCTCGGGCAGCGATGGACAAAATCAGGCGCCTCCTGCAAAAGCTGTCAAAAAGCCGCCCCAAGAGCGCCTCGAAACGGAAGCACAGAATATGACCCGAGAAGAAGCCCTCCACAATTTGAATCTTTCCCCCGATGCCGGCCCGGAGGCGGTGGAAAAAGCTTACCAGCGCCTGGCCAGGCGCTATCCACCGGAATTTCATCCCGATAAGTTCCGTACCATAGACGAGAGCTACCGGCAGTTGACATCCCTGCCGGCAATGATCGAGAAGCTTCTGGCTCCCGTCATCGAGGATTCGAAGCTGGATCCCGCCATCCTCGCCTTTGAGCCTCTCGTCCCCGAAGCGAGCCTCGAAGATGCTCTAAATGAGATAAGGACCGCCGCACTGGCGCAAGCTCTTTGGAAGCCGTCTTCTCCCGACCGGGCGTCGAAGTCCAAACGAAAATAGGACGCTTCGAACTCCCTTCTGAACGTTCATGCCCTCAGCCGCCGCTGTGTCGACGGATCGTTCAATTCATCGAGGGACCTCAAGGCGCCTCCCCGGCGGCCGAGGCGGAAAAGTAGTCTCTCCTCGTCTGGCATCCCAACCCATGTTTACCGCAGCAGAAAATAAACTTTAGCAATGTTAACAACTTAGGTGCTTAGGGCCAAAATTTTCGTCACTACATCTTCACTCTTGTTGTTTTCAACGGTTTCGCCGGCAACTCCAGAGCGCTAAATATTTGTTTATGGAAAGGCTCAGGTTCGGTTGTCTGACGAATATGGATGCGTTCACCCCTATCGTTGGTCAGAGAAACTGTGATCCTAACCTTTGTGGCCATTAGTGTCCGGATACTCTCCCAACACCGGTGTATCCCATTTTTTCTCAGCTTTCTTTCAATAAACGCCAGAAGATGATAAGCCAGCACGGTTATGAAAAGGTGACCCTCAATCCTGCGACTCACCCGGTGAAAAACCGGGCGGAGGCCCAACTCCGATTTCAGACTCTGAAATGCCCCTTCAATATGTGTCAGCGTGTTGTAAAGGGTCCAGAGTTCTTTTTCTTTGAGGTCCTTGCGGTCGGTTCGGAGCACATAGGCGCCGGAAAACCGAAAATCGAGCGCCGCCTGGTCCCGGATGGTCCACCGAATGGCTGTGGCGATCTCGTTTTCATGGTCCGCCTCAATGTCGTAGAACCGGGAAACGCCGGGATATTTCCCTTTGAGCTTTCCCAGACGCTCCAGGACCTTTTGATAATCTTTGCCCCCCCTCTTTTTGCCAAGAGAACCGTTAATGGCGCCAAGCCCCTCTTCAAAACGCCTCTGGAAAAGCCCTTTCATCGACTCTTCTTTGCGGGCCCGCCCAGCGCTTTCGCAGTACAGCAAAACCTCCCCTTCGGACTCGATCGTCTTGCCCCGCACCAGCACGGCGCCCTCGCGTTCTCTAATCACATCGAGGTCCCCCGCGAGAGGCCCCTTGGGACGGGTTCGACTGACGCCGATGTAATGGAAACCTTCTTCGCGAAGAACCTCCAGGTTCTTGCGGGTGGCAATTCCGGCATCCATCACGACCGTTGGAG
>JBAQYM010000029.1:0-26514 GCA_049300095.1 Syntrophobacteraceae bacterium | reverse complement strand
TTGCGACAGGTGTGGCCAAAACAGGGCGGAGGTCTCCCCTCCCTTGGCGGGAGGGGCTGGGGGAGGGGGTCGTAAGTACTTGAAAATTCAACACCCTCCCCTAACCCCTCCCATCGCGGGGAGGGGGACTCACATCCAACTCAATAGTCGCGCAGGTTGAATATTTTTTTGGGCAACAGCCCGGGAAAGCCTGTCCCACGTCCCCGGCTGCCGGATGAGTCTTGAGTGAACGGCATTGCGTACAAGGCAACATCAATGCGGCCTACCTCGATTGAACGGGTATTGCGCTCAAGGCAACGCATTGCGTCCTACCTCGGTGGAGTGTCCAGTATCTGGATCTTCAGTATGTCCTCTCGCGGCAGGACCTTGTCTATTCGAATTCGCACCATCTCGCCCTGGTGGAATTTGGAATTCTCCGGAATGGGCGCATTCGCCTCCAGGAACATGTCGGGGAGGAGCAGGTGCGCGAACCGCGCGTTCTTGTCGAGCACCAGCGCGCTCAGGGTTTCGAGGTCTTCCTGTTCGAGGTACTTGAGGACCCAGTACCGGGTCCACTTGCGCTGGATCGTAAAGATCCGGGCCTGCGCTGCGGCAAGTCTCGTGATGAGCCGCTCGAGGTCCTCCCTGGAATAGAGGGCGGGGTTTCCGGCAAGAGCGTGTTTTAGCTGGCGCTGGACCACGAGATCGGCGTAGCGCCGGATCGGGGAGGTCACCGTCGTATAGTTGGGGATGGCGAGGCTGCAATGCGCCTTGGGCGCGACGGCCAGCTCGGCCCGCGCAAAAAGGCGTCTCTGGCGGTAGACGCGGAAAAGGTCGTGTTCACTTTGCACGAACTCGGTTTCCGGCCTGCACTCGGACTGGTTCCGGAAAATCGAGGGGATGCCGTTTTCGACAAGGTAGTCGGCCGCGGCCGCATTGGCCTCGATCATCCATTCCGAAACCATGATCTGGCTCGGGGTTTCCTTGTCGTAGCGCGTGATCTGGATCATCCCCGCGCTGTTGACATGAACGTGCATTTCGGGAAGCGGCAAAATGATCGCGCCGCGATCCAGCCTCCTTTGCCGCAGTATGAGGGCCAGGTCGAAGAGGGTTTTGAGGCCGGGGTCCTCGGCAACAAGCGTGTCCACGTCATGATAGGTGAGCTGGCGCCGAATGCGGATAACGCTCGGGACTATCTTTTTCTCGATGATATTGGCGTTCGAGTCGAGCTTGATCAAAAAGCTCAGGGCGAGCCGGTCCGCTCCCGCCTTAAGGCTGAATATTCCCTCGGACAGAGACGCGGGGAACATCGAGATGCGGTCGTCGGGAAGGTAGATCGAACTGGCCCTCTGCTCGGCCTCGAGGTCGAGGACATCGTCGCGCGAGACGAACTCGGCCGCGTCCGCGATATGGATGCCCACCTCGAAGACGCCGCCGTCCAGTTCGCGTACGCTCAGGGCGTCGTCATAGTCGCGGGTAAGCACGCTGTCCACGGTGAAGGCGGGCAGTCCGGTGAGGTCCTCCCTCCCGTGGCGGGCCGCTTCGAGGATGTTCGCCTCGATAACCCGCCGGGCGCGTTCGGTGACCGCGGGGGGAAACTCGGGCGAAATGCTTTGCTCGTGCAGCAGCAGGTTTTCGTCCTCCCGCCAGACCCCGAGTCTTACGAGAATACGGAAGGCCGACTGCGGCTGCGGGGCGACGCCCGCCCGCCTGAACACCTCTTTTGTGAACGCGCCCGCCGGGGCATCCTGCCCGAAAAGAGCGTACTCCTTGAGGTTTTCGATCAGCCCGTCGCGAACCGGGGCGGGAGGGCTTTTGCGGTTATATACCGCCTCGACCCACAGGGCGCTCTCCGAGAGGCTTCTTTCCTTCTCCTCCTCTTTTTCCATCTCCTCCCGGCGCTGCTCGACCCCTTCGGGCGAACGCGGGGTGTACTTCGAGTCTTTTGACTGGAAAAAAAGCCTGTCGTGGAGCAAAAGTCGATTGAGCGCCGCCGCCTCGTTGTCGGGGACCGGCGTGGCAAAAAGAAATTCGGCAATCTCCAGGGCGTCGAATTCGCCGCTCTCGCCTTCGAGCAGGGACCAAAGCTCTCCCAGGTCGATCTTGCCCATGAGATCTTTTCGCGAATCGGAAATGGCGGTAAGTCTTTTTAGAAGCTCGTCCCTGGTAAGCTTGAGGTCGAGGGAGGTCGCCCCGTGGTGAATGGCCCTGGCGCGCGTGAGGTTGATCTCGCGGTTACGTTCGGTGAGCACGTGGAACCTGCCGTCTTTTACGGCGAGGACCACTCCGCAAAGGATTTCCTTGGATTCAAAAAACTCCAGCACGGTCCCGGGCGAAATTTCGCGGGGTTCCTGCCGGGTCATGAGCAAATCTCCATAAAATTTCCAACTTTTTCCCTAAAAATGGTTTCTGTAATCCGTGTGAGGCGGGCTTGCCGGCCCGCCGTCCGGAAATGATAATCTCATCCATAGAGCCCGGAAAGACTCCCTGTGATCTATCTCGTTTCCGCGCTCCCGAGGCTGTTGCCCAAACCACAGATACCTACCCGTGTGTGGATCCGAATCAAATACATTCGAGATGGTCAGGCCCTACCATTCCGGCAGTCCGGGCGGGGATCAACCCCGCCCCTACGGTTGAACGATGGCGTCGGGTTGTGTTGAAAACCGTAGGGGCGGGGTTGATCCCCGCCCGGACTGCCGGAAGCGAGAGCTTTTTCAGCAATTCCTTATTCCGGCAACAGACCCATGAGCGTGGGATCGAAGAAGACTCCCTGTAATCTAAGTGTCCATCGTGACAAATACGGTCAGAAATTGTTAGTCGCATTTCATTTTCGTGCTCTTCGTGCTCTTCGTGTGCTTCGTGCTCTTCGTGTGCTTCGTGTTCCTCGTGGTTGACCATTTCAGTCTTTACCACGAAGCTCACGAGGAGCACGAAGGGTTCATTGGCCCTGACTCAGCCGCCATGAAGACGCCGCCCAATTCATGAGATAATCTATTAAGCCATTGCCGCAAAATTGGAAAGAAAACGCGGCGTGGGGGTCCTACTTTTTTCCCCGCCGGGCAATTTTGCGGCCTGTTCCGCCCGGTTTGGCCTTGTCTGCCAGGAGCACCTCGTCTTTGAGCGCATGCAGCGTCTGGAGTGCATCCAGGGGCGACATGCGGTCGAGGTCGAGACCGGCGATCTTGTCTTTTACGCGGTCGGACGCCGGCGCGAAAAGCGAGAGCTGAACGCCGGGTTCGACGGCTTTGGCGGAACGATATTGTATCATTTTCGGACCCGGCCCCGAAAGAGGGGAGGCTTGCCCTCCTTCGAGCTGCGAAAGAATCTCGCGCGCCCGCTCGGTGATCTCTTCGGGAAGGCCCGCCAGCCGGGCCACCTGTATCCCGTAGCTCCGGTTCGAGCTTCCGGGCGTGAGTTTGTGGAAAAAAAGAATTTCCTGCTGCCATTCGCGTATCGCGACGTTGAAATTTTTTACGCGCGGGCGGCTGCGGGCAAGCTCGGTCAGCTCATGGTAATGCGTGGCGAAAAGCGTCTTGACGCCCTTATCCTGAAAGTCGTGCAAAAACTCGGCAACCGCCCACGCGATGCTCATCCCGTCGAAGGTGCTGGTGCCCCGGCCGATTTCATCGAGTATGACGAGGCTGCGCGGGGTCGCCTGGTGCAAAATGTTGGCCGTTTCCTGCATCTCGACCATAAAGGTGGACCGGCCCCGCGCCAGGTCGTCCGATGCGCCCACGCGCGTAAAGATGCGGTCCACAAGGCCTATTTTCGCATGGGAAGCGGGGACGAAGCCGCCGATCTGGGCAAGCAGGACGATCAGCGCGGCCTGCCGCAGAATCGTGGATTTGCCCGCCATGTTCGGCCCGGTGATGATAAGAACTTCCTGGCCTTCCTGGTCCATGTCCAGATCGTTGGGGACAAATCCCCCGTCGTCGAGAAAGTGCTCGATTACCGGATGGCGGCCGTCGCGGATGTGGAGGGAGTCGCCCGAGTCGAGTTCCGGGCGGCAGTAGTCGAACCGGGCGGCGACTTCGGCAAGGGAGGCGATGCAGTCAAGGGTCGCGACCCTGTCGGCCGTTTCCTGGATGCGGGCGCTTTGGGCGGCAACCGCCTCGCGCATCTGAAGGAAGATGCGCTGCTCGAGATCGAGCCGTTTTTCGTCGGCTTCGAGCACCTGGACCTCGAAGTCCTTGAGCTCTTCGGTAATATATCTCTCGGCGTTTACCAGGGTTTGTTTGCGGAAATAGTGCTCGGGGACGGAGGCGAGGTTCGAGCGCGAAATCTCGATGTAGTATCCGAATACCTTGTTAAACCGCACTTTGAGCGAGGAGATGCCCGTCTCCCGCCTCTGAAGGGCCTCGTATTCGGCCATCCAGCCCTTCGCGTCGCGGCTCAGGCGGATATAATGGTCGAGTTCGGGGTCGAAGCCCTGATTGATCGCGCCGCCCGAGGCAAGCGCGGCCGGAGGCGGGTCGGAAAGGGCGGCTTCGAGGGTCTCCGAGAGGTCGTCCAGGGTGTCCCACTCGCCGGCAAGGCGCGCCGCGAGGGGGCTTTCGCACATCGAGAGTAGCTCCCCGATCCGGGGCAGGGCCTGGAAGGACCTCTTCATGCCGATGAGATCGCGCGGCGTCGAGATTCCGGTGCTGTTGCGGCCGTTCAGGCGCTCGATATCGTTGATGTTTTCAAGCGCCCCGAGCAGGTCCGCCCGGATATCGCTTTTGGCGACGAACTCGGCGACCGCTTCCTGGCGCAGTTCGAGCGCGGCAAGATCGAGCAGCGGGTAGCGCAGCCATTGCTGGAGCCTTCTGCCGCCCATCGCCGTTTTCGTGTGGTCGATCGTGCCCAGAAGCGACCCTTTCCGACCCTGGAAGCTTGCCGAGTAGAATATTTCGAGATTTCGCACCGTGGCGTCGTCAAGGACCATGAATTCCGAGCGGCTGTAGGGGATGAGCGTCCTGACGTGATCGCAGGAGCCGAAAAGATTTTCGCGCGAATAGGCGAGCACCGCGCCCGCGGCCTGGATCGCCGCTCCCATCCCGTTTATGCCGAACCCTTCGAGGGAATGTACCCGAAAATGGGACGTGAGAAGCTCGACCGCCCTTCGCCTGTCGAAATGGACCGGGTCGATGTGGGTGATGACGGCATCGATTCGGTTCGCGAGGGATTTCGGCCATTCCGGCCCGTCGCCTTCGGGCAGCAGGACCTCGCTGGGGGCGATGCGGATAAGCTCATCGGCGAGCAGATCCTCGGAATCGACTTCCGTGACCCGGAATTCGGCCGTCGAGATGTCGAGATAGGCGAGCCCCACGGGCTTTCCCCGCCCCGGCGACGCCACCGCGGCAAGGTAGTTGGGCTGGTTGGACGTGAGGTTCTGATTATCCAGGATGAGCCCCGGGGTCAGGACGCGGGTCACTTCGCGCCGGACGAGCCCCTTGGCCTTCTTCGGGTCTTCCACCTGGTCGCAGACCGCAACCTTGAAGCCGGCTGAGATGAGCTTGGCGATGTATCCTTCCGCCGCGTGGTAGGGCACCCCGCACATGGGGACCGGGTTTTCGGCCTGCCTGTCGCGCGAGGTGAGGGCGATTTCGAGCACCTTCGAGGCCGTAACCGCATCGTCCAGGAACATTTCGTAAAAGTCCCCCATCCGATAGAGCAGCAGGGCCTCGGGGTACTTAGCCTTTATTTCGAGATACTGCCGCATCATGGGGGTAAGAGTGTTCATGCGTTCCCGATTCTGATTCTGTGGCGGTCTTGAAAAAGGTCAAAAGCATTCACCGCGGAGACGCAGAGAGCGCGGAGAAGAAGATAGCTAAAATTAGTTTCATGCTATCACGGCGAAATCCCTTTTCCCCTTCCCCAGCCCGCCCCGGCCTTTCTCGGGTCTTTCTCCGCGTCCTCCGCGCACTCTGCGGTGAATGTTTCTCACCGTCCCGAAGTCGTGCGAAAGAAATCCCGGATGGCGGACTCAAAGGGGTTATAATATGTAAGATTTGCCGCGGACGGTGAATTTTTATTTATTGTGGGTCCAAGATCAAGTGATTAGTTGCATTCACATCCGGCCGGTGGGGTAAAATCCCGTGTCCGCGGGGATTGAAGAGACATCCGGGCCGTTTTGCCGACGGCCCTTTTATTTTGGGGAGCATTCGCATTGGGGCCCGATGATTTTATACGCCTTCGCGGCGTTCGCCAGCATAATCTCAAAAATATAGACCTGGATATCCCGTTAAACAGGCTGGTCGCGCTCACCGGGGTGAGCGGCTCGGGGAAGTCGAGCCTCGCCCTGCATACGCTCTACGCCGAGGGGCAGCGCCGTTACATCGAGACCTTCTCGCCGTATGCGCGCCAGTTCCTTGAACGGATGGACCCGCCGGAAGCCGACCTCATCGAGGGCATTCCTCCGAGCATCGCCATCGAATCGGGGACGGCCGTGAGGAGTTCGCGCTCGACGGTGGGGACGATCACCGAAATAAACGACTACCTGAAGCTCCTCTTCGCCCGCCTGGCCGTCCCGCATTGCCCGACGTGCGGAAAACCCGTGACCGGCGACACGCCCGAGACCATCCGGGACAAGCTCTCCGACCTCGCCGCGGACGACCGCCTGCTGATAACCTTTCCCTTCGATGCCCCGCGGGGGGCGCCGTGGGGGCAACAGCTCGTATCGCAGGGGTTTTTGCGCATCTTTGCCGGCGGAAGCATAGTCGACCTGGAGGGCCTCGGGAAGGGCGAGCTCGAGGCGCTGTCCGGGGGCGAGGTCCTCGCCGTCGTGGACCGGCTGCTCTGGGGCAAGGCCGAGCGGGGCCGGGTTGCCGATTCCATCGCAACGGCCTACCGCATGGGGGATGGGCGGGTTTCCGTCGTCGTCATGCCCGACCGCGTGAGAAGGTTCAGCTCCGACCTGAGCTGCCCCGACTGCCCCGGAAGCGCGGTGATTCCTCCCGCGACGCCGAATCTTTTCTCGTTCAACAGTCCACTCGGGGCGTGCCCGCAGTGCCGGGGGTTCGGCAGAACGATCGGGGTGGACATGGACCTGGTCATCCCCGACCACAGGCTCACAATAGCGCAGGGGGCGATAAAGCCTTTTGGCGTCGACCGCGAGGAATATTTCGAGCTTCTCGAATTTTGCCGCAAGGAAGGGGTCCCGATAGACACGCCCTTTTCGCGGCTGGACGAATCGGATCGCCGCAAAATCGTAGACGGTACGAAAAAGTACTACGGGATAAAGGGATTTTTCGAGTGGCTCGAAACGAAAACCTACAAAATGCACGTGCGCGTCTACCTGTCCCGCTACCGCGCCTATGTCCCCTGCGCCGCCTGCGGAGGGTCGCGCTTTCAGCCCGCCTCGCTTCTCTACAGGCTCAGGGGGGCCGGCATTGCCGAGGTGGCCTCGTGGAGCATCGAAAAGTGCCGTGAATTTTTCTCGCCGGATTGGCCCGAAATTGCCGCCGACCCCGCCGCGCGGTTGCTTGTCTCGGAAATCCGGGGCAGGCTGCGGTTCCTTGTGGCGGTCGGGCTCGAATACCTGTCCCTGGACAGGCAGTCCCGGACGCTCTCGGGCGGCGAGGTGCAGAGGGTGCACCTGACCCGCGCCCTGGGGTCGTCGCTGGTAAACGTGCTCTACGTTCTCGACGAGCCCAGCGTCGGCCTTCACGCCAGGGACCAGAAGCGTCTCATGGGGCAGCTCGAACGACTGGTCGAGATGGGCAACTCGGTTGTCATGGTCGAGCACGATCCCGGGATGATCCGCTTCTGCGATGAGGTGGTGGACATGGGTCCCGGAGGCGGCGAAAAAGGGGGCGAGGTCGTCTACCAGGGGACCCCGGAGGGTCTTGCCGGGTGCGAACCCAGCCTCACGGGCGCATACCTTTCCGGGAAAATGTCGGTCGTGTCCGGGCTTGCGCCCCGCCGCGCGGCAAACCCCAAGAATGCGCTGATTATCAGGCGGGCGCGCGAAAACAATCTGAAAGAGATCGACGTTGAATTCCCCCTGGGGCTCTTGGTCGGGATAAGCGGCGTCTCGGGGTCCGGGAAAAGCACGCTTGTCGAAAAGACGCTCTACAACGGCTGGCTGAGGAGCGGGGGACGGGCGGCCGAGACGCCGGGATTGAACGACGGATTGGAGGGCGGGGACGGCGTTGCCGAGATGGTCCTCGTCGACCAGCAGCCGGTCGGGCGCACCCCGAGGGCGAACCTCCTGACGTACACGCGCGCCCTCGAACCTTTGCGCAAAATCCTTGCCGCGACCCCCGAGGCCGTCGCAAAAGGCTTTTCCACCCGCCATTTTTCGTTCAACGTCCCCGGAGGACGATGCGAAACCTGCAACGGCGAGGGTTTCGAGCGGGTCGAGATGCAGTTTCTGGCGGACGTCTTCCTCCGGTGCCCCCAGTGCGGCGGGAAAAGGTTCAAGGAAGAGGTCCTGGACATAAAAGTACGGGGGATTTCCATAGGTGACATCCTGGATATGACCGCGCGGGAGATTCTCGAACGCTTTCCGGAAAACGGCCGCCTGGCCCTCTCGCTGGAGCCGGTGATAGCCGTCGGGCTCGATTATTTGCGCATGGGACAGCCCCTCAGCACGCTCTCGGGCGGCGAGGCGCAGAGATTGAAGCTGGTCCATTATCTTCATGCGGGAAATTCCGGGTTGCGCGGGCACCACTCGAAAGACTCGAAAGACTCGAAGGGCAACCTGTTCATCCTCGACGAGCCGACAACCGGCCTGCATCCGCACGATATCGCAAAGCTCATCCGCGTGCTGCACAAACTGGTCGATATCGGGCATACCGTGGTGGTGGTCGAGCACAATCTCGATTTTCTCGCCGCCTGCGACTGGATAATCGACCTTGGCCCCGAGGGGGGTGAAAGGGGAGGAGCCATCGTCTGCCGGGGCGCTCCGGAAACGGTCGCCGCCCATCCGGGAAGCATCACGGGAAGGTTTTTGAAAGAGTGCCTCGGGAAGGCCGGTTGCCCGGAAGAAGCCGAACTCCTGGAGGCCGCCGAGCCTCGGGCGCAATATTCGTCTCACCTCCCGCCGCCGGGAGACGGCGCGCAAAAACCGGGCAGGGTCCCGGATTTCAGGCCCGGCGGCGCGCGGGCGCTGGAGCGCGAGATCGTCGTCCGGGGGGCGCGCGAGCACAATCTCAAGATCGACGAGATACGCATTCCCCGCGCCGGGATGACCGTGCTGACGGGACTCAGCGGATCGGGGAAATCCACGCTGGCCTTCGACGTTCTTTTCGCGGAAGGGCAGCGCCGCTACCTCGAATGCCTCTCCTCGTATGTGCGCCAGTATTTCAAGATAATGGAAAAGCCCGACGTGGACCAGATCACCGGCCTGCCCCCCACGATTGCGATCGAGCAGAGGACCAGCCGCTTCGGCAGGCGCTCGACCGTCGGCACGATCACCGAAATATATCATTTCCTCCGCCTCTTTTTCTCGAAGCTCGGCGAGCAGCACTGTCCGGACTGCGGCAGGAAGCTCGAACCGCTCACCCTCGACGGCATTATATCGAGGGTCCGCGAAGAGGCCGGAAGCGGCCCCATGCTGCTCTTTGCCCCGCTCGTTCACGGCCGCAAAGGCATCTACAGGGACCTCTTCGTGCGGCTGCGGCGGATGAAGTTCGACCGGGTGAGGGTGGACGGAAAACTGCTCGCGCTCGATCCCGTGCCCGCCCTTGCCAGGCACAGGGAGCACGACATAGAAGTGCTTCTGCCCGGCCTGGACCGTAAAGGCCTTACCGTGGACGCCATCGCCGAGGGGGTGCGGCGCGGCCTTGCCCTGGGCGGCGGCATCGTGCACCTCGAAGTCCCGGGATTGAGGGAAACGAGGGTCTTCAGCCGCCACCTCTATTGCCCCGCGTGCGACAAGGGTCTGGCGCCGCTCGATCCCAGGCTGTTCTCGTTTAACAGCCGCCAGGGATACTGCCCGGCGTGCATGGGACTGGGCACGACGCGGCGCATCAGCACGGAGCGCCTGGCGGGGTCCCCAGACGTGCCGATCAAGGACGGCCTCCTTTCCTGGCTGCGGTCCGCTTTGTGGCGCGGCGCGCGCAGGAAGGAGGGGGAAAAGATCGAGCGGCTCTGGGTGCGCCACCTTGGGATCGATCCCGCAAAACCCTTCTCCAGCATCGACGCGTCCGCATGGGAATCTATCCTGAAGGGAAAAAGCGGAAAATTCCCCGGCCTTCTCTCGATAATCAACCATATATCCGAGGAAGAGGAGGCCTGGAAAAACGTCAAATCGCTCTTCGACGAACTGCCCTGCCCCGAATGCGGCGGAAGCAGGCTCAACCGGCAGGCGCGGTCGGTATTATTTCGCGACTGGAGCATCTTCGACCTGGCGGGACTCAGCGTCTCCCACTTCGGGAAGGTCTGGAAGGATTTCCGGTTTACCGGGCGCGAGCTTCCCATCGGCGGCCCGATATCGAAGGAAATCGGGGAAAGGCTCTCCTTCCTTGAAAAGGTCGGCCTCGACTATTTATCGCTCGACCGCTCGGGGGACACCATGTCCGGGGGGGAAACGCAGCGGATACGCCTTGCCGCGCAGCTCGGATCGAACCTGCGGGGGGTGTGCTACATCCTCGACGAGCCCACCATCGGGCTGCACCCCGCGGACAACCTCAAGCTCCTGGAAAGCCTGGACCGGCTCAAACAAAAGGGCAACACCGTCATCGTGGTCGAGCACGACCCGGAGACGATGAAAAGCGCCGACACCCTTATCGAACTCGGCCCCGAGGCGGGGGCTGGCGGCGGAATGGTCGTCGCGGAGGGGAGTTTCGGCGAGCTTTCCCGCAGGAAGGAAACGCTTACCGGCCGGTGGTTTGCAAAACCCCTCGGAGAGCTTTTCGAAATTCCGGCAAGGAAAGAGGCGGGGGCGTCGGGATGGATCGAGTTTTCCGGGGCGAACGCGAGAAATCTCAAGAACATCGACGTGCGGGTCCCGCTGGGCGTTCTCGTCACCGTCACCGGGGTCTCGGGCGCGGGGAAAAGCACGCTGGTTCACGAGGTGATCCATGACGGCCTCGCCCAGGGTTTAAGGAGGCGCGGCGCGGCGGAGGCGGACGGCTCGAACGGGCACGGAAGGGTGCATCGCGTGCTCGAAGTGGACCACAATCCCATCGGAAGGACCCCCCGCTCGAACCCCGCGACCTATATCGGCGTATGGGACGATATCCGGAAGTTTTTCGCGCTCCTTCCCGAATCGCGGACCCGCGGCTACGGTCCGGGCCGTTTCTCGTTCAACGTGAAGGGCGGGCGGTGTGAGGCGTGCAAGGGGCAGGGCCGGATAAAGGTCGAGATGAGTTTCCTTCCCGATGTCTTCGTCCCGTGCGAGGCGTGCTCGGGCGGGCGGTTCAACCCCGAAACGCTCGCCGCCCGGTACCGGGGAAAGACCATAGCCGACGTGCTGGAGATGACGGTGGACGAGGCCGTCGAGCTCTTTTCCGCCATGTCGCGCATCGCGCGGCCGCTGGGCGTCCTGAGCGACCTCGGCCTCGGCTATCTCAAGCTGGGCCAGCCGAGCCCCACGCTCTCGGGGGGCGAGGCGCAGCGCATAAAGCTTGCCGGGGAACTGGGAAACAGCCGGAGCGCCACCCTCTATATCCTGGACGAACCCACGACCGGCCTTCACCGCGCCGACATAAAACGTCTTCTCGACGTGCTGCGGGCCCTCACCGGCCACGGGCACACGGTCCTTGTAATCGAGCATAATACCGATTTTATCTGGGCGAGCGATTATGTGATAGACCTGGGGCCGGGCAGCGGCGACGCGGGCGGGCGGATCGTCGCGCAGGGGACGCCGGAGGACATCGTAAAGACGGCCCGAAGCGCTTCCCTAACCGCCAAGGCGCTTGCTCCCTATGCGCGGGGCCGTTAGGGCGGTGAGCAGTGAAGAGTGAGCAGTGAAGAGTGAGCAGTGAAGAGTGAACAGTGAAGAGTGAGCAGTGAAGAGTGAACAGTGAAGGGTGATGAGTGAAGGGTGATGAGTGAAGGGTGAAGAGTGAAGGGTGAAGAGTGATGAGTGATGGGTGATGAGTGATGAGTGATGAGTGATGAGTGATGAGTGAACAGTGAGCGGGCTTTTGCCGCATGGGTGGGGCCGTCGGGCTCATGCCGGGTAAGGGTGGGAGCGGCTTGCAGCCGCGATTTTTTTTGACGTCGGCCCGCGACCCTCTCGCGGCTGCAAGCCGCTCCCACTGCCGGGGCGCGGTTCGCGCGGCCGCTAAAAAGCCGCCTTCATATTATCCAGCATGACGAGCATGGTTTTGTAAATCTCGCTAAAATGCTCTGTTCTCTCCATGATGGCGTCAGGCCCCTGGATGTACTCTCCATCGACCAGTTCGTCGGAACAATTTTGGATCAGCGACAGGACGCTTTCCGGGGAGGATTCGAGGTGGAACTGCAGGGCGAGCACGCGCCCGCCGTTGTACGAGAAAGCCTGGGCGGGGCAGGCTTCGCTTTCGGCGAGCATCGTCGCGCCGGGAGGAAGGGAAAAGGTGTCCCCGTGCCAGTGGAACGCGATAAACTCCTCGGAAAAACCCCGAAACGGCGCGGAAGGCCCGGCGTCGGGGCGTAAGGCGACGGGAAACCACCCGATTTCCTTGTACTTGTTGCGAATGACCTCCGCTCCGAGGACGTCGGCTATCAATTGCGCTCCCAGGCAGATGCCCAGAACAATTTTGTTGTTTTCTATCGCCTCTCTTATGTATTTTTTCTCCGCCGCAAGCCACGGGTACTCTTTTTCTTCGTAAATATTCATCGGACCGCCCATTACCACCAGCCAGTCGAGTTGCTCCGGCGAGGGGGGCTTTTCCCAGCGGTACAAATGCGTGCCGGAAATCTCGAAATGATGCTTATTTGCCCACAGTGCGATGTTTGCGGGACCCTCGAACGCAACGTGCTGAAGGTAGTGCAGTCTCATTCCTGCCTCACTTTGGGGTAAAGGTTAGCGATTAAAGTCGTCAAAGTGATTCAATATTCGTGCCGATCGCGCGACGCAATACGGACACGTTATTTTCACGGTTGGAGAAGAAGAAATCAAGCGGCCGCCCCAGCCAAACCGGCGGCAAAATGAGTGCACGGGTATCCACGGGAGGGGGCATAGCGGGTTGGAAGGGAAAGCCGGCAGGTTTGCGGCTTTCCCTTTTGCGCTTTCTCCGGCGCTAAGACGGCGATATTACCGCTGCGCGCCTGTCGCAATCCATTGTTCGATCAGGGCCGTTTCCTTTTCGGTGACCCATGGGGGGCCGTTCTTGGGCATGCGGGGCTTTTTTGCGCCGGTAATTCTCTGGAAGAGCTCGCTCTTTCCAGGCTGGCCGGGGTCCACCACCTTGCCGTTCTCGCCGCCCTTCATCACATTATCGTAGGAATCCAGGCGGAGGCTTTTCGCGGCCTTCGCCCCGACGTGGCACATGAAACAGTGGCCCTCGAAAATGGGGCCCACAACCTTGAAGGTGGTGCCCGCCGGCGGAGGCGGGGCCTGCTGGGCAGATGCGGTGTGAATTCCCGTTGCGACGAAAACAAGGGCGAAGAGGAGCACCATGGCCGCGAATAAAGGCGCGAGTTTCATCTTTGATCCTTCCAAAAGTTAAGGGTCGAGGAGACAAACGATACGTGTAAACCGGAACAGGAGGAATTTAAGGCGGGATTGCCGAATGTGAAGCATGCGGGGATAAAAAAAGACTTGGCCGTGCACCCTTTGTCGAACCTGCCAAGGCAGGCCGCACACCTCCAGGCAACCAGGCCAGATGTAACCACGACACAGCCGGTGATACTTACCGCTGCTTCCTTCCGGACCTGACGGGGTTCGTACTCGTCTGTTGCGTGGTGTCCAACCGGCGCCGGGATTAGATACGGCCAGCTCAGCTCCGGCCCTTCAAAGGGGATTCAACCCCGCTAAAGCGGATCTCGGGCTACAGGGCACCGCTAGCTCCCCGTCTAGCACGACCAAGACGGATTTCCGACTTCGGAGACATAGTCTAACATCTTCATCGCCAAGATGCAACCCGCCCGCGACGCGCGAGCGGCCTCAGGAAGCGAGGGGGCCGCGATCAAGCAAAAAACAGCCGGGCAGGCCGATCCCGAGAATGTCGCGAACGGTGCGGGACCCGCCCCCCGCGGCCAGATGTCGCCATCCGCCGATATAGACCGCCCGCTCGAGACCATGTGAGTCGAGCAGGCAACGGATTCGGCCGGCGATATGGTCCTCGCGCTCCCGCCGGAGGACATCCTTCCCGCCGGTCCAAATTTCCACGGCGGAACGATCTCCCCGAATAATTCGGGCCGCGCGCTCATACTCCCGCGAAACGGGGACCGGAGCATCCTCCAGCCTGAGAAGGGCCGCGAGGTTCGCGGAGGAAATCAGGTCGGCCCATGTGGGGACCCACCGGGCGCTGAACTCGGACCAGTCCACCGGGACCACCGCGGCGCCGGTTTGCGCCGAGTAGGCGGCCGAGGCCCTGTATTCGAACGGAAGGCTTATCTGGCGCCGGATCGGGGTGATCCGGGGATGTTTCAGGGCGGCCTTGAAATCGATGCCCGCCGCCCCGGCCGCCGTCCGCAAATTTTCCAAAAATTCCCGGTGAAGCCGGCTTCCGTGCTCCCGCCTGTACGCCAGCCCAAACGGGCTCAGCTCCACCAGGACCAGGCCGGGCCGGTATTCGGACAAAAAAGCCCGGGTCCTTCCGTATCCCAGGGGATCGGAATGGATGACGCCGAGAAGCAAGAGCGCGGCAGGGGGCGTGCCGGGTTTTGCCACGGGGGTCGGGGCTGCGGGTGTTGCGTTTCGCATATTCATTGATACCCGGCTGCGGGCAAGCCGCCCGGCTCGTCATTCCGGCGAAAGCCGGAATCCAGCGTCAAGTCAACAGCTTATAGCATGGGCGCCCTGGATTCCGGCTTTCGCCGGAATGACGAGTTGTGGCGTTTTAACTGTCGAGGGCGAAGATCCAATGACCCCTTCGTGCTCTTCGTGCCCTTCGTGTCAAAAATCGAAATGATCAACCACGAAGGACACGAAGGACACGAAGAGGAAATTCGGGCAGCAATACGCAGCCGTATTTATGTACATGGCCACTTGGGAGACGCTACACGGCCCCGGCAAACAGGGAATGGAGTTCGTCAAAATGGGAAATATGAAAATCCGCCTTGAGATCGGGGTTCTTGTAAGCCACGAAAAGAATCCCGGTGGCCTGGGCGAACGCCTCGTCCACCCTCGAATCGCCGATGTATAGCACGTGGTGCGGAAGCGCGCGAAACTCGGTGAATATGCGCTCCATTATCTCGGGGTGCGGCTTGGGGTTCCGAACGTCCGAGGCGCTTACCACCAGGTCGAAGTACTTTCTGAGATCGTATCGTTTGAGAAGATCCAGGGTCGAGACGGTGCGGTTTGTGGCCAGGGCGGTTCGGTAGCGGGCCTGGGCCTTTTCGAGAAATTCGACCAGTCCGGGCTCCTGTTCGAGGTAGCCGTTAAAGGGTTCGAAGTCGATTTGCTTGAAATATTCGTAGGCGCGGTCGAACTGCTCGCCCTCGTTGCCGATGAGGTAGAGCAGGGATTCGCGCACGGGATGCATGTGGATGTATTCGTGCTGGTCGGCCCTGACCGGCGGGTGGCCCACTATTTCCATGATGTGGCTGTAGAAGTGGATGTTTGCCTCGCGGGAGTCAAAGAGCACCCCGTCGCAGTCGAGGGCGATCACCCTGAGTTTTTTCGCTTTGGTGAAGAATGCTTCGCGATTTCCGTTTTCCGTGTCGCTTCTCATTGCAAATACCGTGCGCTTTCTTCGGGGATCGCCGTGCCCGGTTTCACTGAAACCTTTACATGCACTCGATTTTGGAATAAGTTAAGATATGGTGACAATTTGAAGCACCAACGTAAAATTTAAATGCGCCGGATCAACGATCTCCCGGGTGGGGGAGTCGAATATTTGTTCCGGCTTCTTTTATATGGGAATCCCGGATGAAAAATCAATTCGATTATCTGGTCATCGGAAGCGGGATAGCCGGCCTCACGTTCGCGCTCAAAGCCGCTCACAGTGGAACTGTCGCAATAATAACAAAAAAAGACAAGCTTGAAACCAGCACGAACTACGCCCAGGGGGGGATCGCGTCGGTTTTTGGGGCCGACGATTCCTTTCAGCTCCATATCGAGGATACTTTCAAGGCCGGCGACGGATTGTGCCACCCCGAAATCGTCGAGAAGGTCGTCAAGACCGGTCCGGACCGCATCCGGGACCTCGTGGAACTCGGGGTCGCGTTCAACCGCAAAAACAGCGGCGCGGAAGCATTCGACCTCGGCAGGGAGGGTGGCCACAGCCGAAACCGGATCCTGCACGCGCACGACACGACCGGCCGCGCGGTCGAACAGGTCCTTATCGCCACGGCCGAAGCCCACCCCAACATCGTGATATTCGAAAACCACCTGGCGCTCGATCTCATCATTCAGCACCATGCGATGAGGGTCGGCGCGACCAACCTCTATCAGCAGGACATCTGCCGGGGCGCATACGTTCTCGATATCACGGCGGATGAAATCCACACTTTCGTCGCCAATGCCGTCCTGCTGTGCACGGGCGGGGCCGGAAAGGTGTACCTGTATACGAGCAATCCCGACGTGGCCGCGGGCGACGGACTGGCCATAGCGTACCGGGCGGGGGCCAAACTGGCGAACCTCGAGTTCGTGCAGTTCCATCCGACCTGTCTCTACCATCCGCAGGCGAAGAATTTTCTCATCTCCGAAGCGGTGCGCGGCGAGGGCGGAAGGCTCATCGACAGGCGAGGGCGCGCGTTCATGGAAAAATACCATCCCCTCAAAGACCTCGCCTTCCGTGACATCGTCGCCCGCGCGATCGATACCGAGATGAAGACCACCGGCGACGACTGCGTCTTCCTGGATATAACGCGAAGGGATTCCGAGTATATCAAGGAGCGCTTCCCCAATATTTACACGAAATGCCTCTCGCTCGGCATCGACATCACACAGGACCCCATTCCCGTCGTGCCGGCGGCGCACTACATGTGCGGGGGCATCGTCACGAATTGCCGGGGACAGACCACCATCCAGAACCTCTACGCCATCGGCGAATGCGCGTGCACGGGGCTGCACGGGGCAAACAGGCTGGCGAGCAACTCGCTGCTCGAAGCCATGGTCTTCGCCGACGAGGCGGCCTTCGAGTGCGGCGCGAATATCAACGTGTGGCGCAACCGGATGCTTCCCGAGGTCCCGGATTGTTCCGCGAGGGTCGAGCAGGCCGCATCCGGGAATAACGAGATGGTGCTGATCACCCACAACTGGGACATCATCCGGCGGCTCATGTGGAATTACGTCGGGATCGTGAGGACGGACAAGAGGCTGGCGCTGGCGCTCAACCACATTGCGCAAATCCGGATGGAAATCAAGGAGCACATGCCGAAAATCCCGCTGAACAGCGACCTGGTGGAACTCCAGGGGCTGGCGCTGGTGGCCGAGCTGATCATCCGGTGCGCCCTGAAGAGAAAGGAGAGCCGCGGGCTCCACTACAACCTGGACCACCCGCAAAAAGACGACGCAAACTGGCTCAAAGACACCATCGTGTCCAAAAATCCGGCCGAAGACTTCTTTTCACCCGTTTCGGTCAAGACAGATGAGCCGGTTTATGATCCGGAGAAGGTTCTATCGTTTCGGCATCGATGATGGGTTCGTCGATGACGGAAGGCGCCTGCAGGAGTTTTGGCGCGTTCGGGTTCTGCTCGATCCTCATGGTGAGCATGCCGCCCATGATGCTGATTTCGTAATTCTTATCCGACATGCCCGCCTGGCTGAACGACTCCTTGAGCTTGCGAAACTGCTGTTTGGCCTTCCTGTATATGTAGACGAGCGAGGCCGCCAAGAGTGCGAAGATCAACAGGAACACCCACCCGGGCGTCGAGATTACCTTGCCTATGAACATGATGACGCCAAGGATTCCGAAGACGAAGACGAGCTGGAGCCCAATAATCATGTACGCATAGTACATGCCCTGATCGATCGCGGCCCCGGTCCCCTGGGGCTGGGGCCGCGGCCCTGCTTGCGGCTGCGGCTGGGACTCGGTTGGCGTCCCGGTTTGGGACTCGGTTTGCGTCTCGGTTTGCGGATCGCCCCCGCCGTTTCGTTTTCCGAACAAACGGTTGAACCACATATCTTCAAGATTCCCTTGTTTTGAGAACTTGTGCCGATGCTTCTTCAGGCTCCCCGTTCCCCGTCAGCAGGTGAGGCGGCGGATCGTGGGCGAGCAATTGCGTCTTGATCCGGTATTTTTCGATTTCGAGCTGATTGTCCAGCATTTGCTTCGACAGCCTGTAGCGAAGGTAAATGATCCAGGTCAGCAATCCCCCGGCAAACACGGCCAATCCCACAAAAAACCACTGGTATTCGCGCACCGCGCCAAAACACGACTTCGCCACGTCGCCGAGAAAAGACGGCACCAGCCATAAAATAAGCATCGCCAAAACGATTACGAACCCGACGTGCAGGACGGAAAAATTCCGCGAAGCGCTCAGAAACGAATCGATCCGCGTCTTGCCGTCAGCGGCCGCCATGTTCCCCGGGGCCTCCCTGGGACTGCCGTTCAGCAGCAGGAGCCAGACCTGGACCAGGAAAGAGAGCAGCAGGATGAGGCCCATCGGGATGCCGATCGCCAGCAGGACCCAGGTCCTCATGGGAAAGGGGACCAGTTCCGTTTCGACGTGCGTGCTGTAGTTGCGAAGCGGTCCGAAGTTGTTTTCGAACGTCATCTTCTCGTAAGAAGTAAGGGCCGTTCCCGCGCTTTCGTAGACCTTCGTCCCGTTCGTGTCGGCCACCACCACCCGCGATTTGAGCCCTGACTGGCTCGAAACCGCGATATAGATCGCGAGTTCCAACACGAGCAGCAGGATCACGCTCACGGCGAGGACGATCTTGGGAGATTTCCTTCCCTCGAAGAGTTCAAACAGCCTCAGGTTATGCGCCATACCATAAAACCAGACAGACAAAATCCGATCAAAGCCAAATGAATCCCGCCGTCTCGAACGGTGCGGAGTCCAAGCGTACAGTAGATGGAAGGCTAACATTCCGCATCGCGGGGAGTCAAACAAAAACACCCCGCCCCGTCCCGCCCCGTGAATATAGAAAGCCCCGAGGGGCTGAACCCACGGGGCTTTCCATCGTTCGGTCTTCGAGGGTCGCATTAGCTCCGGTTCAGTTCCCTCTCTCTTGGAAACAGGGGAAGATACCGGTAGGAAAGCGATATCACCAGGATGCAGTAGGCGAGCATCGCAAAAATCGGCGCCCATTCATATATGCTCGGGACATAAATCTTCCAGACGTCGAAGGGCATGACCGGCGCCGCGATGGCCTGGATGGTCATGACGAAGCGGTTTATGCTGACGCCGATGATGTCGAGCAGGAAAGCCCCGAAGAGCAGGAAGTTGCTCCTCCTGGCCGAGGGTGAGAGCAGAATGATTGCGGGCAGGACGCCGCAGATCCCGATCTCCGCGATCAGGAGCCATATCCCGTAGGGGCCCCAGTAGAAATCGCCGAGCTTGAACCCGAACCTCGGAGCAAGGCCGAAGGCCCAGTAAGCGGTGTCGGAGATCTTGAGGATCATGTAAAAACCCAGCAGGCCGCCTTCGATCTTGCCGATGAGATCGTAGACGCTCCGGTCGATGAGCGTTTTTCCGGAGACTTTCTCGATGCTCCTGCAGATCAGGGCCGTGAAAGCGGGCCCCGAGGCGATGGCCGAGAGGATGAAGAGGAAAAAGGTCCACGGCCAGATGAAAAGACCTTCCCGGAAAGCGAAGGGCCGGGCGAACAGAACGCCCGCGACGCCGCCGAGGGAGCCTTGGTGGAAAAAGCTCAGGAAGGTGCCGGTAAGGGCGAAAATCGCCATGACGTCGTGCATGCTGTGCCCGAGAACGTTGAGCGATTTTATCTCGCTGATCTTACGGTTTTCCAGGATGAGCGGGATATACTCGATCACCAGGACGATGGCGTAGCACGTGATGCAAAAGATAACTTCCGTCAGCATCGAGTGGACGTTTGCGTGCCAGTACCCGAACCAGCCCCGGAGCGGCTGCCCGATTTCGAGGAGCAGGACCGCCAGCGCGCCCGTATAGCAGACAAACCCGACGACCACCGCGAGATTGATTATCTTGCCGAGTTCTTTGAGCGCGGGGAAAAACCGGGACAGCCCGTAGTAGAGAAATCCGGTGAAAAAGGCCCCGGCGCCGAGGGCGATGATTGCCAGGTCGGCCGTGATGTAGGCCCCGAACCCGAAGTAATCGTTTAGCCCGGTCAGGTTCAAGGCTTTGATGAGCACGGCGCCCCCGGCCAACACCCCCCAGCCGATCACGCCGAGCAGTAGGAGTGTCCAGAGTGCAAAAATGGGAAGCGGACACCGCTTCACCCCATCTGGAATCAATGCTTTATCCATTCTCGACCCCTCGTAACAAGGAAAGCGCTTTTGTGTATTGACTATCTATTTCACGGAGTTGTCCGCGAGCTTCCTTATCCAGTCATGCTTGCTCAGGTAATAGACCTTTGGCTTGGTCTGGAGCTTCTCGAGGACCCGGAACGCGCGCGGGTCCTTCGATAGCTTCGCCACCTCGGCTTTTTCGTCCAGCAGGTTTCCAAAGGAGATCGCCTTGGTCGGACAGGCATCCGCGCAAGCGGGCATGTAGGTGACCTTGCTGAGATCGGCCTTGTCCACGTAGGCCTTGGATCGCGCCTGGAGCAACCGGTGGTGGCAGAAGGTGCACTTCTCGACCACGCCCCGCATTCGCGTGCTGACCTCGGGGCTCAGCATGGACTCCATCGGCTTGGGCCAGGCCGGGTCCCACCAGTTGAAGTCCCTGGCGTGGTAGGGGCAGGCCACCATGCAATACCGGCAGCCGATGCAGCGCGGATATATGTGGGTGACTATCCCGTTGTTTTCGTCGCGCGTCGTGGCGTTTACCGGGCAGACGAAAGTGCAGGGGGAGTGGTGGTCGGCATCGCAGTGCATGCACGGACGGGGCAGGTACGCGAGCCGGTAGTCCGGGTAATCCTTGCCGTTGTTTAACTCGTAAATCTCCATCCAGGTGATCGAGCGGACCTTGAACGATTCGTCGGGCCTGAAAGAGATATTGTTTTCGGCCTGGCAGGCCGTGCTGCAGGCGCCGCAGCCGGTGCACTTGTCCAGATCGATCGCCATTCCATAACGAACATTGCTTTGCGCATGTCCTTTTTCGCTCACGGAAATACCCCCTTACGCGCGACGCAGTTGAGCGCGGGTAGCCCAGACCGTCCCTATGCCGCTCACGGGATCGAGTTGGACCTCCATCAGACTGTTCGCATTCACTCCCTTGTTCTGGATATACTCGTCATAGGCCTTGTGGCCCAGTCCTCTCGGCATGTAAACGACCCCGGGCCGCGCGGTGGGCGTGATGTTGACCCGCACGCCCGCCTCGCCCTGGGTCGTCCTGACGATCACGAGGTCACCCTGGGCGAAGCCGAGCGACTTCGCCGTCTGCGCGTTTATGTCCACGAAAAGATCGGTGTTGCTGAGCATGGATTCCGGAATCAGCTTGTTCATGAACGGCGGATTGGCCAGGTACCCGTTGGTGATAAACGGTGAGGAATATCCCACCAGGAGCAAAGGCAGCTCGCTCTCGTTGCCCGAGGGCTTGAGCGGCGCAAAATGCGGCAGATACATCTGGTCGTCCGCCGCCGGGGCGCCCTTTTCCTGGATCGCCTGGCAGGCCAGCTCGAACTTGCCCGAAGCGGTCTTGTATGCGGGCGCGCCCGCGGGGGCGTCGTACCAGCACGACCCGGCCTTGAGCTTCTTCCACAGGTCGGCCCCGTCGCTGAAATTGGGCTTAACCGCTTCCCCGGCCTTGAGGCTCGACAACTCGACCCCCGGCTTGTCGGCGACGGCGCCCTTCTGCGCCTTGGCTATCCCTTCGACCCGGAACTTGAGGTACTCCTCGTAGGTCTTCCAGGGAAGCGAGGCGCCTACGCTTGCGCCAATGCCGCCGGCAACCGCCATCAGCACGTCTCCCGTGTTCTTCGTCTTTGCCACGGGCTTGATGATCGGGGCGGCCACCCCATAGTAGCCGTACGGCGCGCCCGGAATTCCCTTGACGTCGTCGAATCTTTCCAGCGCCATATGGTTTGGCAGGATAAGGTCGGCCAGCATGGCCGTCTCGTCCATGAAAGAGGAAAAAGAGACGAGCGTGCCGATCTTATCGAGAGCGGTCTGGAAGAGCTTATTTTCCGGGAGGCTGTATGCCGGGTTCGCTTCGTGGACCATCAGGAGCTGGATCGGGTATTTCGGCCCGGAAACCAGGCTGTCGAGAAATCCATACAAGCCGTTCTGGGGGCAGGGGCAGCCTTTGGATTTTGCAAGGTCGAGCCTCTGCTGCTCCGCGCCCTTTTCGGCGAAAATATCCTTCTGCGCGGCGGGCATCTCGGCCAGCGGGACCTCGGGGGCAACGAGGACAAGCCCGTCGGGCTTGAGATTGCCCTTGAGGGCGTTGAGGGCGACGAAGGCCAACTCATGGTAGGTGTTGTTGGATGTATCGGGCCGGCCGATTCCCCACACGGCGACGGCCTTGCTCCGGGAGCCGAATTCCTTGGCCAGGTCGCGCACCTTTGCCGCGTCCAGCCCCGTTTTCTTTGCGACCTCTTCGGGCGAGTAGGCATTCGACGTCACCAGGGTCTTGAATCCCTGGCGCTTCTTGCCCGCTGAATCCGTCCAGTCATCGAACCCGAAGACGTTATCTTTGATGAAATCGGCGTCGTAATTTCCGCTGCTCACCATCAGGTGAGCGATGCCCATGGCCAGGGCGGCTTCGCTTCCCGGAATGACCGCCACCCACTGGTCGGCCTTGGATGCCGTGATCGAGCAGCGGGATTCGACCTGAACGATCTTGGCCGGATTTGCGCTCTTGTTCCACCGGCGCACCGCGGCCAGAGCGCGGTTGGGCGCGGAGCAGCCGTCGAGCAGGCCTGCCCCGAAGCTCAGCACATACCCGGCGTTTTCCAGGTCGAAGGCAAACGGCGAGGCGTTTCCCGTCGTGAGCGCCGCGGCGGTCTTCATGCCGTCCGCCTGCGAGGGCATCTTGAAAAGGTTCGGGGAGCCGAGCGCGGTGAAAAACTGGAGCCACAGGTCGTCCATGCTGCTGCGCCTGGGCGAGGTGATGCACGCCACTGTGTGGGCCTTGCCTTCCCCTCGAATCGAGGCCAGCAGTCGTGTGAGCTCCGCTTGCGCTTCTTCCCAGGAAATGGGCTGAAGGCCGGACGGATCGCCCCGCTTCTTTGTCTGCTTGAGGGGCTGGGTGATCCGGTAGGGCGCGTAGAGGAACTGCAGGCCCGAAGTTGCCAGGGCGCACACTCCACCCTCGTTGACCGGGTTTGCCGGGTTTCCTTCCAGCAAGATCGCGCGGTTTCCGTTTACCAGGCGCGCCTGGATGCCGCATCCCCCTTCGCAGAACGTGCAGACGGTGGGCGCCTTCGTTACTTCCCCCCGTTCGGGAGAAGGGCGCCATGACCAGTTCTGGGACCAGACCGCCGAATCGTCGGCCAGTTTCCACGGCAACGGCGTGAGCAGCGTGCCGCCTACCGCGCCGGCAGCAAATTGTAAGAAAGCTCTCCGACCAAATTTCATTCCATCCACCCTCTTGTGAGACACAAATTATGATTAAGCCCTAAAGCATCCCATGCTGTCCATCGGCCTTATTTGTGGCATATCTCGCAGTTGTTCGAGGCGCCCTTGCTGGCGTGGCAATCTTCGCACTCGCGCATTGTCATGGTGGAGATGCTGTACCCGGTGATGCGGTTTTCTCTATACGGAGGGAGCTTCTCCTCCTTTTTCACGTCCCTGTGGCAACTGGTGCACTCGAGGCCCTGGCCCTTGTGCGGGGCGTGGGAGAAGAAAACGTTGTCGGGCTGCCATGCGTACACCTTCCAGGGGAGCTCCTTATCCTTGGCCACGTATTCCTCGACGAGGATGCGCTCGGCCTCCGTGGTCCCCTGGGCCGTTTCATGGCACTCCTTGCAGTTGTCGATCCGTGGAATTCCCGTGTAGGAGCCGTCCGCGCGGAACTTGTGGCAGGATTCGCAGTCGTTGTCCTGGTGCGCGACGTGGCTGAAGTTAATGGGCTGAGCCTTCTGGGAAAAGAGCAGATTTGGAAAGACGACCCATCCCACGACCATGGCGCCGACAAAGCCCACCAAAAAGAAAACAATTCCCAATGCCTTTCCGGAAGCGCTATTTTTCTCTTCTTTCATAGGACAGCCTCGGTAATCCCCTCGATGAAATGTTGAAGCGGACAAAGTTGTGCTCGTTATGCAAAAATGAGCACGGCTTCAAGTGACAAAAAGAACAAGTCATCTTCCGTACGTAAACGTTATTTTTCACAAAATGTGCGACCACTTAATCGCTAACCCGATATCTTGTCAAGAAAAAAAGGAAACGGAATCAGCGAACAGTTATCCCATTTCGTGCACTCCCGCATGGAAACAAACGAGAAAACATTCACATAAATCCGGCCCGATCCCCCTCAAAACACATCGGTATTGCTTACATTCGTCTTTTAGGGATAAAAGAAAGTCCCGGGTCGGGCGCTCCCGCGCAAAATAGCATGACGGTGAAAATCAGGGGAAATTAAAATGCTCCAGATCATGACGTTCAACATCCGGTTCCAAAACGACCGAGACGGCGCAAACGCCTGGGAGTTCCGAAGGGAACTCGTCATCGACCTGGTTCGAAATCACGCCCCTTCGATCCTCGGCATCCAGGAAGGAACGACGGGGCAGTTGCGCGATCTCGAAAAAAACCTCGAGGGCTACGACCTGTTTGCTCCCGGCCGGACCTGGGATGAGAACTGCCAGTACTGCTCGCTTTTTTTTCGCCCGGACGCGGTGCGGCCTCTTTTCGGCAGCGAGTTCTGGCTCTCGGCCACGCCCGAGGTGCACGGGAGCAAGGGGTGGGACAGCGCCTTCCCCCGCATGATAAGCTACGGGATATTCCGGGAAGCGGAATCGGAAGTCAAATCGGGCGGACAGTTCTGGGCCGGCGTGACGCACCTCGACCACCTGGGAACGGAGGCCAGGGCGCGGCAGGCCGGAATCATTTCGGAATACCTCGTCAAACAGGGCGGCCCGAGGATACTGATGGGAGATTTTAACGACCACCCCGGCTCGGAGGCCCACCGGCTGCTCGCATCCGCCGCAACGGGACTCGTCGATACCTGGGAGGCTTTGCGAAAGCCGGAAAATGAGAGTAGTATGACCTATCACAAGTTCACGGGCGTCCCGCAGGTGTTCAGGATGGATTGGATACTGGCGAGCCGCGATTTCGCGGTATCCGATGCCCGTGTCATCTACGACCATGGTCCCGGCGGAAGGTTCCCCTCGGACCATTTCCCCTACATGGTCCGCCTTGCCCGGGTTTAAACCGTTTCACAGAAGCAGGAAGCACCTAATGAAGGACACGATACGAGTCGCCATCATCCAGCCGAAGCCCTACCCGAGTTTTGACGACCCCAGGAACATCGGCCACGGCCTGCAATTGATGGAAAAATGCCGCGGCGAGGAGCTCGACGTCATCTGTTTTCCCGAGTACTTTCCAACGATCGGGGACAGGGAGTTCGGGGCCGCGGCGCGTATGTTCAACAGCTATGTCATTGCCGGCATGATCGAATCCGAAGGGGGCAAGCGCTACAATACCGCCACCCTTTTCAACCGGACGGGAAAGCTCGTGGGCAGGCAGCGCAAGTTCAACGTCGGGGCGCTCGAACGCGACAAGCTCGGCATTTCGCCGGGCGATGGGACTTTTCGCGCCTTCTCGACCGACTTCGGCAAGATCGGCATGCCCGTGTGCATCGACCTGTGGGGGCAGCCCGAAGCCGCGCGCCAGTTGGCCGACCAGGGCGTCGACGTGATTTTCAACATCTCCATTTTCCCCATACTGCGCGGCCACTGGAAGACGGGGACGTGCGTTCGCGCCTTCGATAACTTCATGCCCGTGGTCGGGGTAAACACCGCTGACTACAACGCCCTCTTCGGTGAAAAGCGGGTGCATCAGTACGGGGGAGGAAGCTTTATCATTCAGCCCCCGAAGATGCTCGACAAGGACGATTTCCAGCGCTGGGCAAGGAGTCTGGATGATATTTCGAGCTGGGTGCAGGTGGAACTCGAGGAACTCGAACAGGTGTACATCGGCGAGGTCTACCTCGCCACGGCAAGGCGGCTTCGGGGCGAGTTCTTCAACCGTTTCGGATTCATGAGGCGGGCCTGATGCCAAGACGGTTCACACGAGGCGGGCCTTGCGGCCATCGTCGGGGGCAGGCTTTCGGGGCTGTTGCGCAAAGAAATATTCAGGCTGCGCGACCATGCAGCCGGACGTGAGTCCCCCTCCCCGCGATGGGAGGGGTAAGAGGAGGGTGTTGAATTTTCAAGTACTTACGACCCCCTCCCCCTGCCCCTCCCGCCAAGGGAGGGGAGACCTCCGCCCTGTTTTGGCCACACCTGTCGTAACTTTTGCATTTGGACAACGGCCCCTTTCCGGT
>JBAQYM010000028.1:0-5714 GCA_049300095.1 Syntrophobacteraceae bacterium | reverse complement strand
GTGCTCTTCGTGCTCTTCGTGTCCTTCGTGCTCTTCGTGTCCTTCGTGCTCTTCGTGTCCTTCGTGCTCTTCGTGTCCTTCGTGCTCTTCGTGTCCTTCGTGCTCTTCGTGTCCTTCGTGCTCTTCGTGTCCTTCGTGTCCTTCGTGGTTGATATTGCATTTTTAACACGAAGGACACGAAGAGCACGAAGGGCACGAAGAAGTCGTTATCGTCCGGTTCAGCCGTGGTCCGGCGGTAGGTTGGGTTAAGCGGTAGCGAAACCCAGCGTGTGCTGTTTGTGTCCCGCAGCCGGGGAATCCACCTACCAAAGATTCCGACAAAGCGGGTGTTCGCTTCTCGAAACGAGGCTGATCGCATCGAACTCGCATGCCGCGCGGCACACGCCGCACCCGTGGCACCGTAGCGGGTCGATAAAGGCCTTCTTTTTCAGGACCGAGTATCCGATCGCCCCGAACTGGCAAAGCGAGATACAGGCCCGGCACCCCGAGCAGGCCCGGGTGTTTGTCTCGGCGACGTATTCGGCCCGGAAAAAGACTCGGAAGTCGTAGCGGTGGCTCAGCATGGCAAGGCAGTCGGAGCGGTCGCAGTTGCAGAGCCCGCCGATAAACGGGGTCTTGAAGGTCCACACCGTGTGTATGAGTCCCTTTTTTTCGAAAGAACGGTGCAGGTCGAGCGCCTCTGCCGGCGTCAGCTTCTCGAAAAGCTTTACTTCGGGTCCGGCCCTGAACGATTCCATGAAGGCCTCTTTCATGCCCGTTATCTTCTCGGGATCGAGCCCCAGTCCGAAGCAGAATTCGTTTGTCGTCTTTCGCGTGCTTTTTTTGCGGCACACGCAGGGCACCCGGACAATCGAATTCGCGAGGCCGAGCACCTTTTCCACATCTTCTATCGGCACCACCTGGCCGAAATGGTCCCTTTTGTACTTTCTTTCCTCGAAAAAAAAGATCATTCGCCGCAGCCAGGACGGGGCGCTCATGGCTTTGCGGAGTTTGCCCTCGACCATCGAGGCGCGGCCCCTGGCGGTCTTTCTCACGAAATCCTCCAGGAACCGCACCCGGCCCATGTCCGCAAGGAGTTCCCCGGAGTAGTGCCTGGCATCGAGGTACCATTTTTTCCCTTCACCGTGCTGGTGGCAAAACTGGCACATTATCGTCCATCCTTTGATATTTCGGGCGATTCGGTCTTCGCGGCGGCAGATTCCACCCGCGCCCGTGTTACAATTCGCACAAAAGCCTTCGCGCACCTCTAAATGATATCTCATTGAGCTTGCCTTCAAAGCATAATTCTGCGATTATTCCATAACAAATACCCTCAAATCTTAACATGGAGCTGATTTTTGACGTTCCCTAAGCTGAAAATTGGAGATGTTGTCGCCGAAATTCCGATAATCCAGGGCGGGATGGGCATTGGGGTTTCCCTTTCCCGCCTTGCCGCGTCTGTTGCAGGCGAAGGAGCAATCGGCGTAATTGCCACTGCCGGTCTTGGCACGCTGGGGACCGACCGCACCCAGGACTACCTGGAAGCAAGCATCAATGTCTTGCGCGAGGAAATCAGGAAGGCGAAGAAGGCGACCAAGGGCATAATCGGCGTAAACATCATGGTGGCCCTGACCAACTTTGCCGATATGGTCGAAACCTCGATCGCGGAGGGCATAGACCTCATCCTGTCCGGCGCGGGGCTGCCCCTGGATCTGCCCAAGTACCTCAAGGACGGCGTCAGGACCAAGCTGGTCCCCATAATATCCTCCGCCAAGGCCGCCCGTGTGATCTGCAAAAGATGGTGGATGCGCTACAACCGGCTGCCCGACGCCTTCGTGGTCGAGGGCCCCATGGCCGGCGGACACCTCGGGTTCAGTTCCGAACAAATCGAAGATCCCCGATACGCCCTCGAAAAGATCATCCCGGAAGTTGTCCGGGCGGTGGGCGATTTTGAAAAAGAATACGGGGTGAGTATCCCGGTGATCGCCGCCGGAGGCATCTACACGGGCGAGGATATCCGCAAGTTCCTCGAGCTCGGCGCCGCGGGGGTCCAGATGGGCACCCGTTTTGTCGCAACCGAGGAATGCGATGCCGACGAACGGTTCAAGCAGTGCTACGTCGACGCCAAGCCCGAAGACCTGGTGATAATCAAGAGCCCCGTGGGCATGCCGGGCCGGGCCATAAAGAACCAGTTTATCACGAGCATCGAGGAGGGGCAGAAAAAACCCTTCAAATGCCCGTACCACTGCATCACCTCGTGCAACTGCACGGACAGCCCCTACTGCATCGCGCTGGCCCTTACAAACGCCAAGAAGGGAAATCTCAAGAGCGGCTTCGCCTTCGCCGGCAAAAACGCCCACCGGGTCGACAAGATCGTGCCGGTAAAGGATCTGATACACGAATTGGAAGAGGAATACGACAGGTCTGCAAGCAATTCCCCCAAAAGCTCCTGAAAGTTTGGAGCGGAGGGTCCGCGAAGAGTCGGATTGATTAAGAATCAGGCCGAGAACTAATTCGGATTGGTGACAAATATGAAAAGGCGGGGCCGAAACCCTGCCTTTTTTGTTTCATACCGTGCCGCAATCCATGCCGTGCTGGAATCCATGACGTGCTGGAATCATTAAATTGTCATTCCGAGCGCCAGCGAGGAATCTGAGCCTTTGGCCCGCCTGAGATGTCTCCCGCCACTCGACATGACAATAGTCGCAACTCGATTGCAACTCGGTTCTTAGCTGGACATGTACGTCGATCACGGCATAATCGTGGGGCAGGCTTTCCAGCCTGCCTGCGCAGGACCATGGGAAGTCCGCCGAAACGACGATGCGCGGCAACTTCTCCGCCACCGAATACCGTTTGCCTCTCGGGACGCGCTGCTAACTGCTAAAAAACCACCTCATCCCCGTTTCCAACATAGAGTCCGCTCTTGCTCCCGTATTTCGCCGTGCCGCGCACGACCGGGATACCGGCGGCAATCATCTTCTCGATCGCAAGGACCCCCGTGCAGTGGTTCGCGGCGACTTTTTGCAGCCCCATCGCGGCCAGGTCCGTAATAACCGGGTCGAGTTTGGGGTCCCACTGCTCGAAGGGCGCTATGTGGAGACCGCCGTAAAGTCCGTAGGGCTTCGGGTTTCCGGCGATATTTTCCTGCCCGTATTTGAGCAGGTTAATGACTCCCATGTGGCAGCAGCCGGTCACCGTGACAAGCCCCTTGTCCTTGATGTTGAAAAACAGCGCGTGCTCGCCCTGGACCCGCAAAATGATCGAGACATCGAACGCGGCGGAGGCGCATCCCGGAAAAAGTTTGTGCATGCGCCCCGGTTCGAGTTCGACCACTTCCCCCCGATGTCCGCTTTTCCTGATGATTTCCTTCCCCTCGTGATAATAGGTCTTCGGAATCACCAGCTTGATGTCGGGACAATATTTCGTCACCACCGGCAGGCCCCAGAAGTGGTCCAGGTGCTCGTGCGAGAAGTAGAGGAATTCGATTTCGCCCGCGCGAAGCATGGCGTCGATGCCTTCGCGCTGAAAGGAGTAGTCCATCCAGGCCTGGTTCCAGCCCGCATCGAGAAGAAAGCGCGTGACCGTCCCGTCCAGGGCGCTTGCTTCGACAAGGGCGCTGTATCCTCCGGAGTTTTTCGCGTCCCATTCCACTTCGTACTGGTTTGTCGAGAGCCCCCCCGACCTTCTCGCGTCGGCAAGCAACCGAGTCGAGTCAAACCAGCTCGTCTCCGAAATACAGAGTATCCGGAGCCCCCCGCACATTCCGATATCGACTTCTTTGTCATCGCTCATGGATTTCCGCCTCCCGCGCCCGGGCGGCAGGTGTGCGCTATCATGCGCCGCTCGCCGAAACTCGTTTGCGGTTACACGACCCCTGACACCGGACACCCGACGCCTCGCGCCTTTTAATAAAAGTAAGACGACTTCCTTCGCTTCTCTCGTCTCCCCGTCGCCCAGCCCAAAAACCAACCGAACAGCAGCACCAGCGCCCCGGCAATGAACCACTGGATGCGTTGTGAGAGCTTGAGGTTTTCGTTTTCCTGGATGAGTGTCTGGATGTTTTCCTGGGCGCTTGTCAGGCTCGTTCTTGCGGAATCGTACTCGGATTTGAGTTTGAGGTAGTTCGCGGACCCGCCTTTGAGTTCCTCGTAGGCGGTGTTCAGCTTGGTGAGCTTATCGGTGAGTTCCTTCTCTTTCTGGATGAGTCCGGTCTTTTCCGTTTCCACGACGTTCAACTGGTCCTTGAGAGCGGTATTCTCGGCTCCCAGTTCCCTCGACAACGCCGACTCGGGCGGTCTCGGCCCCAAAAACCTGCTCGGGACCCATCCTTCCCGCGTTTCGCTGCCGGGTTTCGCGTACCGCACGCGGCTCCACACGGTGGGGTTCACGAGTTCGACCGCCGATGCGGGAGGAATTACCGCCATGGCTTTCCCGTTGCCGTCGGGGGTGTTGCGGAGCACGACTTCCTGAGTGTCGGTCGTATACGCTTTGACCCCAAAAGCCGGAGCGGCGGAGATGAGAACGGCTATCAGAACCGCGGACGCGAAAAACGGTCGGAATCTTTCCATATGCTTTCGCCTCGTAAACTAGTAATTTATAGTGATGACGGTGATTCCGGAAGGACGTGGAGGGCATTATAGTTTCGCAATCCGCGCCCCGCAAGGAAAAAGCCCGCAGCGATCCGATTTGACCGATTTTGGAGGCCGAGAGCATCAGAACATGGAAAAGACACCGGAACTGATCGATACGCACGCACACCTGGATTTTCCCGAATTCATCGACGATATCCCCTCCACCCTGGCCAGGGCTAAGCAGGCCGGGGTCGGCACGGTAATCACCATCGGAATCGACATCGAGAGCAGCCTGAGAGCCGCCTCCCTTGCCGAAAAGTATGAACCCATCCTGGCAACCGCCGGGATTCATCCTCACGGGGCCTTCGTCCCTGATGAGGCATCCCTTGCCGAGTTGGAAAAGATATTGCTGAAACCGCGCGTCGTCGCCGTGGGGGAGATCGGGCTCGACTACTTCAGGGACAAAAAGCCGCGCACCGTGCAGCAGGAATGCATGCGGCGCCAGATCGAACTTGCGTGCTCCGTGGCAAAACCCGCCGTCTTCCACATTCGGAATGCGTGGGAAGATTTTTTCCGCATTGTCCCGGATTACGCCCCGAAGCTATCAGGCGCCGTCATGCACTGTTTTTCCGGTGACTGGAAGACGGCGGTGCGGTGTCTCGACATGGGATTTTTTCTTTCGATACCGGGCGTCGTCACCTTCCCCAAGGCCGGCGACCTGCGGGAGGCGGCACTGCGCGCGCCCCTTGACAGGCTCCTTGTCGAAACCGATGCGCCCTATCTCACCCCGGTCCCGCACAGGGGAAAGACAAACGAGCCCGCCTACGTCCGGCACACCGCCGAAATGATTGCGCACATCCGCAAGGAACCGCTGGACATAATCGCCGCCCACACAACCCGCAACGCGCGAGCGGTTTTTCGGATCTGAGACCGGATGTCGGATGTCCGATGTCGGGTGTCGGGTGTCGGGTGTCGGATGGTGGATGGTGGATGGTGGATGGTGGATGGTGGGGGTTGGGGGTTGGGTGGCAATGCTATTGCTTTAAGCGTTAACGTACCCTGTTTTGTCATTTCGACCGGAGGGAGAAATCTTGTTTGTTCCGCACCACGGAAAGATTTCTCCCTCCGGTCGAAATAACAATATGCTCAAGCGATTGGTTAAGG
>JBAQYM010000027.1:0-28350 GCA_049300095.1 Syntrophobacteraceae bacterium | reverse complement strand
TTTTGGGCGGGAATCCAGTGTCTTGCTTTGCGCAACAGACCGAAAAGGCACTGGATTCCCGCCCAAAAACACTGCGGGAATGACGGTGCGGGCGACTCGCTCGCAGTGGAGTATCCATTAACGTGCGAAACGTGACTCCGGAGGCGCGGCCAGCCCCGTTAAGACCTTCCTTCGGGCCGATGCACTCGCGCATGGCCGAAGCTCCATACGTTCTCCCGCCCTGCCACCGTTAAGGTCTTCCTTCGGGCCGATGCATTCGCGCCTCGCTGATGCAACTTTGCATCACCCCCCTCAGATCGTTCTCCGGTCGTCTTGCTTCGGCGCACTCATTTTCTCGGCTGATGCACTTGTGCATCAACTCCGCCCGTTTGTGTGGCCTTTCCAACCGCCCCCGCTCACCGTCGCCCCGCCGCAGCCTCGCATCGCCGGTGATATCGACCGGCTGGCACAATAATTGCCCTCAGGTTGTCAACCCCCTTGGCCCTAAAATTGACGAGGACCTTCCAAAATCAGGAGGTTGCGTATGCCTACCTTTATGTCCGCGGAAGAGGCGCTCGATCTGATCAAGTCCGGAGACACTGTGGCCATGTCCGGCTTTGTCGGAATGGGGCATCCTGAAGAAATATCCAAGGCGATGGAGAAAAGATTTCTGGAGACCGGGCAGCCGAGGGACCTCACGCTGACTTTCGGCGCAAGCCAGAATGATGGAAAGTCGAACTGGGGTTTGAACCGCTGGGCCAAGGAAGGGCTGGTGCGTCGGGTCATATCCGGGCACTGGGGCCTCCAGCCGGACCTGATCAAAATGGCGGTCGAAAATAAAATCGAAGCCTATAACATTCCGCAGGGAGTGATCCTGCATCTCTTTCGCGCGGTGGCCGGAAAGAAGCCCGGGATCATCACCCATGTCGGCCTGGGCACATTCGCGGACCCGCGGGAAACCTGCGGAAGGCTGAACAGCATCAGCCATGAGGAACACGTTCGCCTGATGGAAATTGACGGCAAGGAATACCTTTTCTACAAGGCCTTCCCGGTCAATGTGGCCATTGTCAGGGGAACGAGCGCCGATGAGAACGGGAATGTCTCGATCGAGCGCGAGGCGATCGCCCTCGAGTTCCTGTGCCTTGCTCTCGCGGCCAAGGGATCGGGCGGCAAGGTGATCGTGCAGGTGGAAAGAAAGGTCAAGGCGGGCAGCCTCCACCCGATGATGGTAAAGCTTCCGAGAGTGGCCGTTGACGCCATCGTGGTGGCCAAGCCCGAGAACCACTGGCAGGTCCCGATGGCCGAGCAGTATAACCCGGCTCTTTGCGGCGAGATCCGGGTGCCGATGAGCGAGGTGGCGCCGCTCTCCTTTGACGAACGCAAGGTGGTCTGCCGCAGGTGCGCCATGGAGTTGATCCCGAACGCCGTGGTGAACCTCGGGATCGGCATGCCGCCCGGCGTGGGCGTGGTCTGCGCCGAGGAGAACATCAACGACCTGATGATCATGACGGTCGAGCCGGGGGTCGTCGGCGGGGTCCCCCTTGGCGGGCTCTATTTCGGCTCGGCGATCAACCCCGAGGCCCTGATCGATCATCCCCTCATGTTCGACTTCTACGATGGAGGGGGCTTGGACCTCGCCGTGCTCGGCATGGCGGAAATGGACCAGTACGGCAATGTGAACGTCAGCAAGTTCGGCCCGCGCATCGCGGGTGCGGGCGGATTCATAAACATCAGCCAGAGCGCGAAGAAGGTGGTTTTCTGCGGCACTTTCACCGCCGGCGGGTTCGAGCTCGAAATTGGCGGCGGCAGGATGAAAGTGCTCAAGGAGGGAAGGATACAAAAACTCGTCCAGAAGGTCGAACACATCACGTTCAGCGGCGATTACGGACGGACGAGCGGACAAAAGATCATCTACGTCACCGAGAGGGCTGTTTTTGAACTCCGGCCCGAGGGCGTTACCCTGGTTGAAATCGCACCGGGGATCGATTTGGAAACGGAGGTCCTGGGGCAGATGGCCTACAGGCCGATTATCGCTCCCGACCTCAAGCTGATGGATTCCCGTATTTTCGAGGCCAAAACTCCGATGGGAATCAGGGATGAGATACTGCGCAGGGGCGCCGAGGCGGAAGCGGAACTTGCTCCGGCGGCCGCTCCCGTCAGCATGAAACGTTAAGACGAAGGAGAACGAGATGGCGCTCAAAACGAGAGAGGAGTACCTGGCTTCGCTCCGGTCAATGCGGCCGAACGTCTACAAGTTTGGCGAACTCATAGAGGACGTGACCACCCATCCGGCCACGCGCAGGACGGTCGAGAGCCACGCCAGGGCTTTTGACGCCTCCGAGGACCCCAAGTACGCCGAGGATTTCACCACGGTCTCGACCTTTACCGAGGTCCTCATGAAGGGGGAAAAAATCCATCGCTGGAACAGCATGATGGAGAGCCTCGAGGAGGTGATGGCCAATTCCAGGATGAAGCGGTGGATGTATCGCTTCACCGGGAGCTGCACCGGCGCGCTCTGTGTCGGTTGGAACTCGCAGAACGTTCTCTGGAACGTAACCGCGATGATCGACAAGGAGTTCGGCGCCAATTACCAGGAACGGCTCAAGGCATGGATTATCGGGGCCCAGGAGTCGGGGATTCTTGTGGCCGGCGCGCTCACCGACGCCAAGGGCGACCGGAGCTTGAGGCCCTCTCAGCAGACCAACCGGGAAGCAAATCTCTACATCAAGGAAGTCCGCGAAGACGGAATAGTCGTGAGCGGCGCCAAGGCCATGATCTGCGGCGTTGCCGCCTGCAACGAAGTTTTCCTCCTGCCGGGCAGCGCCTACCGGGAGGACGACCGCGATTACGCGGTGGCCTGCGTGGTCCCCCGTGACATCGAGGGGCTGACCATCGTCGAGACCCGCCGGCCGAGCGACACCAGGGAAATGGAGGAAGGATGGGATATTCCCGATACCGGGATAACCCAGTCCTATCTTTTCTTCAAAGACTGTTTCATACCGAACGAACGCGTCTTCATGTGCAAGGAATTCAAATACACGGGCAAGATCATCGAGTTCTTCACCGCCAATTACCGGGCTTGCATCGGGGCGTGCGTGGCCGGGCAGGGTGACGTCATGATCGGGGCCGCGGCGTTGATGGCAAGGGTCAACGGACTCGCCGCCGGCACCTTCGCGGGCAAGATGGTCGAAATGGCGGTCAACAACGAGACCACCTATGCGATGGGAATCGGCGCGATGGCGCTCGGCAAGAAGGGCCCGGGCGGAATGTGGGTGGCCGATTCGCTCATCGCGCACGCCAACAAGGTCCATGTGGCGACCCTTCCGTACGAAACGAAGCGGCTTTGCCAGGACATCGGCGGCGGTATCGTCGAGACCGGCTGTTTCCCGTCGTACAAGGATTTTCAGGACCCGGTCATCGGCCCGATGATCCAGGGCGCCGTGAAGGCGTCCGACAAGTACAGCGCGGAAACGAGGGCGCGCGCGGCCCGGCTGTGCGAGTGGCTCACCCTGGGCGCCGGAGTGCCCGGCTGCATGCACGGCGGCGGCTCTCCCGACGGCGCCAAACTGGTGGTCCGGGCCCTTACGCCGACCAATCAGTTCGCCGATTTTGCCCGCGGTATCGCCGGTATAACCGAGGAAGTCCCCGAACCGGAAAAGAAGAAATGATGTCCCGACCGGGCGGATGGGTCACCCCATCCGCCCGCGCGGGGCATCCGCGCCCATTGCGCCTGATAGAAAAGTCCATGTCGCTTGAACCGAAAGGAGAGGACATATGGATTTTAAATTGAGCGAGGAACACCAGTTAATTCGACAGAGCGTACAGGAATTTTGCGACAAGTATGTATGCCCTATCGCGGACGCGGTGGACCAGGAAGCCAGGTTCCCGGCCGAGACCGTGAAAAGGTTGGCCGAGCAGGACTGGATGGGCATTCCGTACCCGGTCGAGTACGGCGGGGCGGGCGCCGACTACCTGAGCTACATCATCGTGCTCGAAGAGCTGTCGCGAGCCTGCGCCACCACCGGATTCACCCTCGAGTGCCACACGTCCCTGGCTTCTTTCCCCCTGTTCAAGTTCGGCACCGAAGCGCAGAAGCAAGAGTGGCTCGCGCCCCTGTGCAAGGGCGAGATCCTCGGCTCGTTCGCCCTGACCGAGCCCGGGGCGGGGACCGACGCCGCCGCCTCGACCACGGTCGCGGTGCTCGACGGGAACGAATGGGTCCTGAACGGCAGCAAGATCTTCATCTCGAATTCACCGGTTGCCGGGGTCATCATCGTTTTCGCGATGACGGACAAGACGAAGGGGACCAAAGGGATCAGCGCCTTCATCGTTCCGGCGGGGACCCCTGGGCTCAAAATAGGGCGGCATCTCAACAAGATGGGTATTCGCGGGTCGCTCACCGCGGAAGTCTTCCTCCAGGACTGCCGTATTCCGAAGGAAAACCTGCTGGGGGGTGAAGGCCAGGGCTTCAAGATAGCGATGATGACGCTTGACGGGGGCAGGGTGGGAATCGCGGCCCAGGCGCTCGGGATCGCCCAGGCGGCCCTCGACGAGTCCATCAAATACTCGAAGGAAAGAATCCAGTTCGGAAAACCCATCGGCGCCTTCCAGGCCATCCAGTGGATGGTCGCCAATATGGCCACAGAGGTCCAGGCCTCGCGGTTTCTCACCTATCATGCCGCCTGGTGCTACGATCAGGGTATGCCGTACGGCAAGGAAGCGGCAATGGCAAAGCTGTTCGCATCCGAAACCGCTTCGCGCCAGACTGACCGGGCAATTCAGGTCCACGGCGGCATCGGCTACATCAAGGGGACCAAGGTCGAACGCCTCTACAGGGACGCCAAGATAACCGAAATCTACGAGGGTACCTCGGAAGTCATGCGGATGGTCATTTCCGGCAATTTGCTGCGCTAACGGGAGCGAAGAACGGTCATGCTCAAGATCATCGCTTGCTTCAAATGGGTTATCGACGATGCCGATATCCGGGTCGATGCCGGTTCCCGCAAACTCAACCTGGCCCGCGCGGGCTACAAGATCAGCGCCTATGACCGCAACGCGATCGAGGAAGCCGTGCGGATTCAGGAACGGCACGGCGGCACGGTCGCGGCGGTTACCGTCGGGCCGCCGAGCGCGAAGCCGTGCCTCAAGGACGCCCTGTCCAGGGGCCCGGACAGCGCATGGTTCGTGAACGATCCATCCTTTGCCGATCTCGATGCGCACCAGACCTCGGAAATCCTCGCCCGGACGATAGGATCGCAAATCGAATACGACCTCATCATCTGCGGGGAAGGCTCGGGGGACCTCTACTCCCAGCAGGTCGGGCCGGCCCTTGCCGAAAAGCTCGGCATCCCGTGCCTGACCTGGGTCAACAAGCTCGGCTTCGATGAGAAGGAAAGGCAAATCACCGCGGACCGGAAACTGGAAGAAGGCATCGAGGTCGTTTCGGCGCCGCTTCCGGCCCTGGTCGTTATTTTACCGGACATTAACCCGCCTCGCATCCCCACCCTCAAACAGGTGCTGGGCGCGGCCAAAAAGCCGGTCCAAAACGTCACCCTGGAGAGAGTGGGGAAGTTCCCCGAGGCGCATCTCAGGACCGAGAGCATCCTCGCGGCGGTCATGGACCGGCGCCGGATCAGGCTCGCGGCCGATGCCGAGGGGATACGGTCGGCGGTTAACTCCCTGATTAGAGAAGGCGTGATTTCATAGGAGCACCCTTAACATGGCGGGAATTTGGGTTTTCGCGGAAAACCGTAACCAGGTCCTCGAGCTTCTGAGTGCCGGACGGGGACTGGCCGACGGCCTTGGAGGCGGCCTCGTCGCCTTCGCCGCCGATAGAGAGCTTGCGGGGGATTACCTCGATTGCGGGGCGGACAGGGTCTTCCTGTTGCCCGCCCTGCCTCCCGAACAGCCGTTCGAGTCCCTTGTCCCGGTCCTTGCGGATGCCGCCCGCGAAGAAGACCCGGACATTATACTGATCGGGGCAAGCTCGCGCGGGAAGGAAATCGGAGCCAGGCTCGCGGCCAGCCTCAATTCGGGGCTTTGCAGCGGGTGCATCGGCTTCGAACTGGATTCCTCGGCAAAAACTCTCAAGATGGACCGGCTCGTCTTCGGAGGCGCCGGTGTCCAGACGGTGGTGTGCACTCGGCGTCCTCAAATCGCAACCGTTCCTCCCAAGACCTTTGACCCCGCCCAGCCCGGGCGGGGCGGGGCGGGAGAAATCCTCGAGTTGAAAGCGCCCCCGCCCTCCCCCGTGCGAGTGGTCGGCAGGCTGCCCCGGCAGCGGGGGTCGGTGGACATCACCGAGGCGAGGATCGTTGTCTGCGCGGGCCGCGGCCTCGAGAAGAAAGAGGACATCGACCTTGTGCGGCGGCTCGCCGAGGTCCTCGGCGCGGAAGTGGGGTGCTCGAGACCCGTTGCCGAGGAACTCGGGTGGCTTCCCGAGGATGTGTATCTCGGCATTTCCGGAAAGAAAGTCAAACCGTCTCTTTACATCGGCGTCGGGGTTTCCGGGCAGGTGCAGCATGTCACCGGAATCCGCGACAGCAAAGTGATAATGGCCATTAACCGGGATGAAAACGCCCCTATTTTCGATGCCGCCGACTACGGAATTGTCGGCGATCTCTACCAGGTGGTCCCCAGGCTGATCGAGGAACTCAAATCGGCCCTCGGGGCTTGATGGTGGCATGCATGGCGGATGAGAAATTCACGGCGATCATTGTGGGCGCGGGACCGGCGGGGAGCACGGCGGCGATGGTGCTGGCCGGGGAGGGCTGCGACGTCCTTCTCATTGAAAAGGGGCCGGCCCCCGGGGCGAAGAACATGTTCGGCGGCCGCATGTACTGCCACGCCTTGAACCGCCTCATTCCCGGGTTCTGGGAGGAAGCTCCGGTCGAGAGGGCCGTGGTCCGTGAAACGATCACCTTTCTGAACTCGGGACGCGGGGTCTCGCTGAGTTGCCGCAATGAGGACTGGGCGAAACCGCCGTACCACTCCTTCACGCTGCTCAGGGCCGAATTCGACGCCTGGCTTGCCTCGAAAGCTGAAGAAGCCGGGGCTGTGCTCGCCTGCAATATACGGGTGGATGACGTTTTGTTCGAAGGCGGCAAGGTTGTCGGCATCCGCGCGGGTGAAGATGAATTGTTTGCCGACGTGGTTATCGCGGCCGATGGGGCAAATTCGCTCATTGCCCAGAAGTGTGGGCTTGCCGGGATGTTTTCGGCCTCGCAGGTCGCAACCGGGGTGAAAATGGTGGTCGAGTTGCCGCCGGGGGCAATCGACCAGCGGTTCCAGCTATCGGGCAACGAGGGGGCCGCCCAGCTTTTTGTTGGCGATTGCACTAACGGGATGCGGGGGGGTGGGTTCCTCTACACCAACAAAAACACCGTTTCGCTCGGGCTGGTCGTAAATACCGCCTCTCTTCAGCGCTCGGAGCGAAAACTGCCGGACCTGATCGAGGATTTCAGGAACGGACCCGATATCGCCCCCCTGCTCGAAGGCGGAGAGGTCGTCGAGTACTCGGCCCATCTGGTTCCCGAGGCCGGGATCGGGATGGTCCCGCAACTTTTCGCGGACGGCATCCTGGTGGCGGGGGATGCGGCCGGGTTCGTTCTCAACCTCGGCTACCTCGTTCGCGGAATGGACTTTGCCGTTGCGTCCGGCGAGGCGGCGGCCCGGGCGGTTATCGCGGCAAAAACCAGGGGCGACTTCTCGGGTCCCTCCCTCGGCGTTTACCGGAAGCTGCTTGATGAAAGCTTCGTGCTAAAAGACCTGGAGTTTTACGCGGGAGTGCCCGGGTACATGGAAAATCGAAGATTTTACGAGGATTATCCGGGTCTTGTCACCTCGCTCATGGCCGACCTGTTCACCGTGGACGGAAGCCGGCCGGAGAGGCTCGTGAAAAAAGCCTTTACCCGGATGAGGAAAAGCGGGATCAGCCTGCCCGGCCTGGCCGCGGACTGCTTGAAAGGAGCCTTGCGACTGTGAAACGCCTTACGACAGAGCAGCTTCTTGGGATCGATAAATTCGTCGTCGACGATGAGGAGGCGCACATAAGGCTTAACAAGGAAGTATGCGGGTCATGCGGCGCAAAACCCTGTACCGTCGCCTGTCCAGCGGGCCTTTACACCATCAAGGCCGGAGAAATCAGCTTCGATCACGCCGGTTGCCTCGAATGCGGGACCTGCAGGGCGGTTTGTCCGCATTCAGCCAGGGCGCTCGTCTGGCATTATCCCCGCGGGGGATTTGGGATCCGGTACCGGTACGGGTGATCTCGAAATGCAAAGCACGCTCTTTACATAATTTTGTTCCGCTCTTGCCATCCAAATCTCCCTTCTGAGTCCACATGGGCCTCCTTCCGAGACCAGGGCGAGGGCCTCAGTAAAAATCTAACAGGGTGCTGAAAAAGGGAACTCCCGGCAAAGAAAGGGGTGAAAACACCGAGACACGTCATTCCGGCGAAAGCCGGAATCCAGGTGTTTTAGGTGTAGATTCAACAGATTGGGACCGATGGAGCCTGGATTCCGGCTTTCGCCGGACTGACGGACGTACCGATCTCCGGCCCAATTCCGGTTATCAAGAAGACTTTTTCAGCACCCTGCTCAAGAGCTAATAATCGGGACCTCGCGGGCGCGAGGTCCCCCGGCCACGGTTGAAAACGATCGGCGAAAGGGCCTCACTCGTTCGAAAGGAGGACAAATGAATTAGTAACCGCAACAGGTGCGACAATGAGATTTGAATCATGAGGAAAGCCGGGGGGGGCTTCTGCAGGGTTCTGGAATCTTCGGCAAAATACCACCAGCGGAGGGTCAATCATGAGTGATATGGCTATTGGGGTGGCGTTACCCAAGGAGATATCAAGTTTGGGGCGGAGGATGCTCAGGTATAGATGGTATTGCTACGGAATGCTCCTCCTGACCTATATTTTCGTCTACTTCGACCGCGTGGCGCCCGCTGTCGTCGCGCCGGAACTGATGAAAGAGTTCAATCTGACGGCGGCCGGGCTCGGGATCCTGGCGTCCATGTACTTCTATCCATACGGCGCCATGCAGATACCCTCCGGCATACTCTCGGACCGTCTCGGTCCACGGTTCTCGGTGGGCACCTTTTTTATCATAGCCGCAATCGGAACGGCGCTGTTCGGTCTTGCCCAGAGTTTCGGGGTGATCGTCTTCGGGCGTTTCCTGATGGGTGTGGGCGTGGCGGTCGTCTGGATCCCGTGTATGAGAATCCTGGCAAACTGGTTCAGGCCAAACGAATTCTCGACCCTGACGGGAACCATGCTGACTTTCGGCAATGCGGGCGCCATTCTCGCCTCGGCGCCCCTCGCCTACCTGGTCGGCCTTGTCGGCTGGCGGGCGGCATTCTACTGGCTGGGCGCTTTCATGCTGATCATCGCCGGCCTGAACTTCGTGGTTCTCAGGAACAAACCCCAGGACAAAGGTTTCCCGACGGTATCCGAAATCGACGGCGTGGACTACTACGGCCAGAAGTCAGGTGTCCAGGTTACCTTCAAGGAAAACGTCAAGAAGTTGTTCAAGATGAGGAACTACTGGCTCATTGCCATCTATGCCTTCGTAATTTATGGGACGGTAATGGGTTTTCAGGGCCTGTGGTGCATCCCCTACCTCCAGCACACCTACGGCCTTGCGAAACAGCAGGCGGCAAACATCCTGATGTTCTGGGCCATAGGCATGGGGCTCGGCTGCTTCAGCATCGGCTGGGCTTCGGACAGGATCCTGAAATCCCGCCGCAAGACGTCCCTGTACGGAATGATCGTCTACGCGCTCACCTGGCTGCCGTTGGCGCTCTTTCCCGCTTCCATCCCCGTTTGGGCCTTCTACCCGCTGCTCTTCATAATGGGTTTCTGGTGCGGCGCGTACGTGCCCAACTATGCCCATATTGCCGAAGGACAGCCGCACAGCTTTATCGCCACGGCAAACGGGATGCTCAATATCTGGTATTTCGCCGGCGGTGCGCTGTTCCAGGCGGTTATGGGCCTTGTTCTTGACTGGTACGGCAAAGTCGGGGACAAATTCCCGGTGGGGGCCTATCAGATGAGTTTCATATTCTGTATGGCAACCCTCGTAATCGGCGCTGTCGCCATGTATTTCACGATAGATACTCAGGTCTTGCTGAAAAAAAAGGAGGGATAGGCCCGCGACCCGGTCAGCTATCGGCAACTGAATTTACTTCCAGACTTTCTTCCAAAAGAAAAGGGGGCTGCGGTTGTTGCCGTAACCCCCTGATCCTTCAAGCGTCCCCAGCCGGATTTGAACCGGCGTCGCCGGCGTGAAAGGGCGAGCGGCCAGTCCTGGCTACCCCAAAACACATTGATTTTATTGACTTTTAGATGATAGACGATTATCGAAGATGAACCCAGGAGGCTCCCCCCCGTTTCCCCCTCAATATGTTTATCCCACTATGTTTTCTCTTCCTTGCTTCGGCCATTTGACCGCGGCAGGAATTTCCAGTGCATAAAAACAGGACTTTCAGCTTTTCCATCACTGCTGCCTTCGCTGATGCGATCTTAAGATGCGAGAGCTTTTACCTGACTCGGTAAAACCCTTCCAAAGCTTCTATTCAAACTGGAACTGCTTGAGATAGGCATCGAGTTTCGCTTTATTCTCCCCCTTGAGGGGAGGACAATCCTCGGCCCCCTTTCCGCCTTCGGCCACCTGTGTGGCGAACACCATACATGTGGGCTGGCCGCATTCCCGGCAGTTGGTTTTTGGAAGAAGCTTGAGGATTTCGAAAACCTTGGGCTTCGGAGCGCCCTCAAAGCGTGGCTCAATTTCTTTTCGGCGCTCCCATGTGTCGTTAATCTCCTGCTTGAGCCATTCTATGATCTTGTCCCCCTCCCCCTCGTCCCTGAGTGCATTGACGCAGATCCGCCTTGAGTGGACCGCGATGAGCTTTCCATGCACCCTGAAGGAAACGGACGGAGGGTCCTTGATGTACTGAAAGCCTCCCAGCACCGCGTTGAGATAAGGGATCACCTCGGTAATGTCCTCGTCGAGATGAGCGATGCAGTGGACCGATTGGGCTTCGGGCCTGCACTCCGGGCGAACGACCTCTTTTCGGTAGCCTTTGAGCAGCATGGGACCCTCCTTCCAGGGAAGAGTATTTAAAGGAATAGTCTACTTTTGGGCAAGGGCCTCCTTCACGGCCTCTTTGACCTTCCGGATATCCCCGGGGTCGAGATCGAAATTCTTATTCTTCTCGATGCCGAGGTCCGTCAGGACGAGATAGGTTTTCAAGGGCACTTGCGCTTTTTCGAGGATCGCCTTGCCGCACCCCACCGAACAGCCGTCGATCACCACCATTTCGGCTACATCCCGGGCAGATTGAACGAACCCGCCGAGTTGCCCGCCGATACCGGCCAGGCAAAACATTTTGCCGACTCCTTCCCGAGTCAGTTCCACCGCAGCCTGGTTTGAAAGTTGCCCCACGTTGGAGCCGCCTGAACATGCTAGAATCATAACGTTTCCACCGGGTACACAACAATTCTCAGCCATTTTGTTCCTCCCTTGTCGATCCGGCAATGTACTCTTTCGATCAGCAAATTTCTGCGGGCTAGGCTGCCATCGCCTTCGAACTCCCAGCCTCCAGTCAACAAATCACTTGGTGATCCAGCGCTTGACCTCATCCTTGGTGGGGATTTTGCCGACCGATTTCACCTCTCCGTCAATGACTACGGCAGGCGTGCCAAATACACCGTATTCGCCGATCTTCAGTATGTCGGTCACTTTCTCAACATTGGCGTCCACGCCGCTCTCAGAAACGGCTTCCTTGACGATCTTTTCAGTCTGTTGACATTTGGGGCATCCAGGACCTAATACTTTGATTTCCATGATATTCTCCTCTTCTTAATTGATTTCTGCGCCCCTTTGTGGGCGGCAGCTTCCGGTTTTGTAACAAGAAAAACTCAACCTTTAAGACTCAGCCATCTCGCGCGCGGTATGAGTTTTCCTCCTGGTCTTAATCGGGGTAAAAGTGTCCAAAGATCATCCCGCAGATGGTTGACATGATGACGACCAGACTCACATAGACAATTGTCTTTTTAGTTCCCATGACACTGCGGATGACCAGCATGCTGGGCAGGGAGAGGGCCGGGCCGGCCAGCAGGAGAGCCAGGGCCGGTCCATTGCCCATACCCGAGCTGATAAGGCCCTGCAAAATGGGGACCTCCGTCAGGGTTGCGAAATACATGAAGGCCGCCACAACCGCCGAGAAGAGATTGGCGCCGAGGGAATTGCCCCCCACCAGTTGTTTTACCCACTCCGAGGGTATGATCCCTTCCGTATTCGGTTGTCCCAGCAACAACCCCGCCGCAAGCACGCCGCCCAAAAGCAGGGGCGTAATCTGCTTGGTGAAGCCCCAGGTGGAAAGGAACCAATCTTCGGCATCCCCGCGGGTTGTGGTGATAAGGAGCGTCAAGGCGACAATGCCCGCTCCGAAAGCGACGAGCGGTTCATGGGGAAAGGCAAAGGCAAGGGCCGCCACGATAACCCCGGCAACCGCGACTTTGACCACCTTCACGCGGAACCATTTGATGAGCTCAACAGCAAGACCCACTGCAAAAGCCCCTGTTAACCACCATTTGATTTGAAAGACGTCGTTCCAGAAGCCCACCGGATCTGAAGGTTTGGCCCAAGTCGCCGAGATCAAGATGCCGACCATCGTGCCAAAATAGACGATATTCTGCCACAGGGGCCGCTCCACTTCCACGGGAGGCAGATGGATCGCCGCCTGCGCCTTCTGCTCTTCTTCCTTGATGAATACAAAATGCATTATCAACCCGATGACAATGCTAAACGAGATCGCTCCGACGGCACGCGCTATCCCGAGCGGCATACCGAGGATCCTTGCCGTGAGCACGATTGCCAGGATGTTGATTGCCGGCCCGGAGTAGAGGAAAGCGATTGCGGGCCCCAATCCGGCCCCCCTTTTCCATATCCCGGCAAAAAGCGGCAGCACGGTGCACGAGCAAACCGCCAGGATACTCCCCGAGACGGCAGACACGCCGTAGGCCAGCGTCTTGTTTGCCGTCGGCCCCAAATAGCGCATCACCGCGGCTTGTGATACGAAACATGAGATCGCCCCCGCAATGAAGAGCGCCGGCACCAGGCAGAGCAGCATATGTTCCTGGGCGTACCATTTGACCAGGGCCAGTGATTCAATAACCGCGTTGGTGAAACGCTTGCTCTCCAGCGGCAGATAAAAACACAACAGAAACGCCCCCACTATCAGCAGCATGGGCATCCAGATGGTTTTCCAATCGATGCGGCTTGGCTCTATTTCTTCATTGGTTTCCACCGCATGATCTCCTAAGAGTTCCTTTTCGGCAATGCGAGCATCACTCATTATTGCCTCTCCTTTTCGGGTATCGTCGTGTTGATGGAAGAGGCCGCCGGACCTGACATCACGGGTGCACCCATGCCGCAGCCGCTGTTACAGGCACAACTCTTTTCCCGGATCGTTTTCATCGTCTATTCCCTTGTTTGGTTCCTCATCCTAAATGTGCGGTATCAATTCAGATTTAACAACAACCCCGCTGTTTATCCCTCAAAGCCCGGCCGGCTTCAATCAGCCACTTTTTGACCTTGTCCCTGGGAGGGACCCTTCCCACGGCGACAGCCTCGCCGTTTATAAGAAGCGCCGGGGAACCCATGACGCCGTATCGGGCGATCTCCTTGATGTCCGTCACGTGTTCGAAGCCGGCCGAAAGCTTGAGTTCCGTGAGCACATCCATGATCATCCGCGACAGCTCGTGACACTGGTTACACCCTGTGCCGAGCACCTTGATTTCAAGTACCGGGGGAGCATCCTCCGTGTAGGGCTGCCCCAAAAACTTCCGAAACTCCCGTACAAAGGCTTTGCCGTAGTCCGCTTTCGCACTGTTCGGGATGTAGTTGCTTTTGCCCAAACGGTCGAGCATGAGAGAGCGAATTTCATCGTCCGGCCTTTCGGCATGAGACTCGGCCATTTCTTCCATGAGTTGCTGAATACCGATAATACTGACGGCAAACTTTCCAACCTTGATTTGCGCGATATCTTTTTCAGCCATATCTCGTCCTTTGCAAGGTCCTTCCCTCTGGAAATTCTCACACCAGCCGGTGCTTACCCGTACCTTTTCCAAGGAATCGCCGCGCTGCGGGAACTTCAATGGCGAATGTGGACAAGTGCTCTCAATCGCCGACCCAACGTTTCCTTGAACTCCCCATACACAATCGATGAGCTTCGCCCTCTGCCGATGATCCCGCGCTCCATAGACAACAGCTACTTCCCGCAAACATCTTCCCGCCGAATAGTTGGAATGGTTTCGGCGAGCCGCATTATCTCGGGATCGTTGTCCAACCAATGTTTGAGGTTGCCCAGAAGACTTGCCGCGTAAGAAGTCGTTCTCACATCCGCGAGAAAGTAGTTCACCCAAAGGCCGCTTTTCCGGCAGGCAACCAGGCCGGCATCCTCCAGAATCTTCAAATGCTTGGAGACCGTGGGCTGCGCCAGTTTCAAGGCCGTATGCATCTCACAGACACACATCGATTTATGCTGGAGCATTTTGAGAATCTTGACGCGACTCGGATCGGAAGCCGCTTTCATGACCTTGATGAATTCTCGCATGCGGGACCCCTCGGATAAATTTACAGATCACTATATAGCCAAATGGCAATTTAGTGTCAAGGCAATTTTCGATCCGCCAAGAGCTGCTTTTTAATCTCTGCGCTGACTGGATGGCGGTATGGGAGCGGCTTTACAGAGGGGCGTTTAAGAAATAATAAATCTCGATGCGGCAATGTATTGGGCAGTTTTGAAATGCGTCATCCCTCTTGAAACGACCTCAAAGAGGGCCGAACTCACGGAGCGGGAAATGTCCATAATGGGGCCTTGCGCAAACTTATTCCCTGGAGGCTCGATCTATGGCGCGCCAACCGCATTAAACACCTGTACCTGCACTTCCAACTTCTCTTCGGAAGCCTCGTCCGTCTCAATGCCAACCAGAGACTGCCGACGGCTGCCGGGAGGAACGTTCTCCATCTGTGGAGTTATCTCAAGGCTGAACCCTATCCGGTCAGGAAGCGGTTCCTGAGTGACGCTCACCACGTTTGCATCGTGGATGAGCTTTGTGATCTTGAATGGCTTGTTGCTGTTGCTGACAACCATGACTTTCCCTGAGCGCACAGGTTTCTGACTTGCCAGTCTTCCCACGAGCAGGGTCCTTGGATTGACTGAAATCAGCCCCTCTATGATGCCGTTTACCCGGATCTTTATTTCGCTCTTCTGCGCGAGTTCCGTATGAAGGATCATGTAACCGGCATAGCTGCCCTGTCTGAGCAGATTCGTCACCCTCAAACGGTAGTGCTTCCCATCTTCTATTGTCTCGAGTTTATGCGCGACCTTGCCTTCAAGGCTGTTTTCAATGCCGGTAAAATGGAACGGCCGGGATTCACCAACCAGTTCGATGATGCTTTCACCAAGCTGGTCAGCCATGCCCCTGAAGGAGACCATGTCCTTCGGACGAATGTCTATAAGGGCCCTCACTTTCCCTGTCAGGATCAGTGAAGTACGGTAAGCCCGCGGGTCATTGCATTGGACCGTTGAAGTCTTGGAGACATTTCCTCGGTAACCCTTGAGGTCCAATTTCAAAGTGATCTTTCCCTCTCCTCCGGGAGGGATTGCCCGGTCGAAATGGGCGACTGTACATCCTCAGTCGGGGCTAACCTTATTTATTTGCAGATCGGCCCTGCCGTTGTTCTTTACAATGAAATCGTGTGAAACCACGCTTCCCTCATCGACATCTCCGAAATCAAATTTCGTCTCGGCTATTATCATTGAGGGACCTTCCGCCGGGTTGTCGGAAGATGATCTGTCCTGTTGAGCCAGGCAGTCCGTTACCCCTCCCGGATGGCCGCAGATCACAAACAGGCATAACAGGGTCAGTGAGATGCACCAATTAAAGGAACGGTAATTCATATATTGTATCCCCTCTTAAATCGGCTGAATGCTCAGCCCCGCTTCCATGGAGCGCGGGTATGCCCGCCGGGGCAATGAGACCGCTCATGAAATTCCAATGAAGGGCCGTATGACAAAATATAGCCCAAGAACCCCTATCGCCGCCCCGGCGCATTTCCTGAACCACTGGCTCCCCTCATGGAAGGAACTGTTGGAGAGTAGCTTTTTCACCGTTGCCGTTGAACTCCCCGCCACGGCTATGGGGATGCAGTGGCCAATGCCGAAGAGAATGATGTATAAGACTCCGGTCATGATTTTTTGCTGAATTGTAATAATGGCAAGGATAGGAGCAATAAAGCCGAAGGTGCAAGAGCCGGAGAGGACCCCGTAGGCCAATCCCAGGACGAGGGCCCCAATCAGACCTTTGAGCTTTATGCGGCTGAGAAGGCTTCCGGACATGGAACACCCCGTCACTCCCATCATATCGAGGGCGACCCAGATGAGGATTGCACCCACCAGTATGGTCCAGTAAGGCCCCACTTCGCCCAGCATGCGGCCGAGAAGAGAGCAGATAATGCCTACCAGGGCGATTGTGATGAAGAGCCCTATGCTGAAGGCTACGGCGTAATAGGCGGCGTCTTTTGCCCTGAGCGCTTTTTCCTGGCCCGCCACATAGCTCACGATTAGCGGAATGGATGCAATGTGGCAGGGACTAAAGGCCACGCTCACCATGCCCCAGAGAAGACAACCCGCCGCCCCAATCAGCAATCCTCCGCTCATCCATTCGTTTATGGTAAGAAAGATCTGGTCGAACATATTTTCTCCTCCTCTTATTGTCTGCAGGAGTACTATCCAACTTCGAGAATTACGCACCATGTGGCATGGCGTGGGGAAAGTGCGGCGGTTGAAGTCCCTTTTGTCCCTTGCACGCAGAGAAAACATCTCCCCGGAAGGGGGAGTATCGACCGCCCACTCTCCCCGCCGTTTGCTATTTCACTCCCAGTTTCTCCAGCATGGCGATGATGCTGCCCTTGTCCATGAAACCCTCATGGCGAGAAACTTCTTTACCAGCGCTGTCATAAAAAATCTGCGTGGGGATGGACCTGATACCGAATTTTCGACCTTCGACCGGGTTTTCCCATACGTCGATAAAAATAATCGCCGCCTTACCGGTTGAACCGTATTCCTCTTCGAGCTCTTTCATGATGGGGGCCATCATTTTGCATGGAATGCATTTCTTCGCCCCGATGTCCACCATCGTTACCTTCCCCTTTACAGGCACCTGCGGCGCCTGCGGTTTTTCTTCGGCACTGAGACACACATTGGAAATGCAGAGTACCAGCATGAACGACACTGCCCACAACAGGGACGCAAAAACAGCCTTTTTTTTCACACTTATCTCCATTTGATTTGGTTGATTTGATATTCTTCACGCAAACTTCTGCCGGGCAAAACCAATCCTTATATTGTTTGTCCAAGTCCGGTTCACTGTAAATTGACACCTCTGCTGAGAGAGTGGATCGGATACTCGTCGCCGGGACGAGGTTGATAGCTTAGTTGGACGGTAACCTTGACCCGCTTGACGTCTTTAGCGATCGGGATTTCAAAGGACTCTTCCTTCGGAGCGAAAGGCTGGATGGAAGTATCACGAATGAGCCCAAGCTTCTTGTCGGGGCCGAGCACCATGACGGAACCGAGACTGTCCGTGGATTGAGGCATATAAATTTTTGTGCTCTCGAAAATCCTCTCATTGGATTGATTGTCGGCGGATACATACAGCACCACCCGGTTCTTGGACGGTCACCCATCGGGAAATCTATGACCGGCCTTATTTGTAATCTTTGTTTTCAACACGATCATGGACTGTTTGGAGTCCTCGACAGGCTGAAAGGTATAGTTCATAACCTGAACATCCATGGGAAGCGCCAGCGCCAACCTTGCGGAAGTTTCTTCCCTGTTGTTGTAATTCGGCCGGACAGTGTGGTCCTTGTTCGGCATATGGCAGTCCTGGCAGGTTTCTGTCCCGCCCGAAGGAATGTAGGCATGCAGATAACTGCCGTAGAGCGTCGCACACTGGACCGGGTGCTCCGTTTCAAGCACAGGCCCCAGGCCGTGGCACTGACCGCAAAACAGAGGCGTATTCATTACGGGGCTCCGCTTGACGGTCTTGTATTTGCCTTCATGATCGGGGACTTCCTTTGAGCCGTAAAGCATGTCCGGTTGAGAGCGGTAGTGAATGGTGGCTTTTTCCTGGTGGCAGACCAGACAACTTATGTTGAGCTTCCTCACGGTCTCCTTGTCATCTTTAAGGATGGCGGCGGCCAATTCCGCAGCCACGTTATCGGTGGCCTCGTTCAACTGGGGAAGATGGCATTTGGCGCAGGGAAAGTTCGCTTTCGTCGCTTCCTGGGGTGACTTCACGGAAAGTACGCCCTCCTTGAGGTACCTCCCCATGAAGATCCAATCATTTAATCCCATCAGCGGCCTGGCGTGGTGAGATTTTTCCCATTGGTCATAAATCTCCGCATGACATTCCCTGCAACTCGATGAATCGTAGCGCTCGATAAGATTCGCCAGGGAAGTAATTGTCGTATTGGTCTTACCGGCTTCACACGCGACCGGCGCCCATGCCGTCAGCAGCAGCCAAACACCCAGGATGCCCACCGCGGGGGCAAAACATTTGTTGACCATACCGCGCTCCCAAAACTACCATAAAAATGAATTATCGATGATCCCTCCGGGCATGCTTCCAAGTCTCTCATACGACATACCGAATTGTCCACATCAAGGCGCGCGGGCAATGCTATCCGGCGCCCGCCAGCCACCCCCTAAAGCCTTAATAAGGGCGACGGCCGCCACCAGTTGTTGACCGTGCAATCGTACGCTGGTCCTCTCGATCCCCAGGACCACATTTTCCGCCGTAGCCACGTCAAGATAGGTCCCAAGGCCGGCACTGTAGCGGTTGTTGGCAATTTCGAGTTGCCTGCGCGCGGACTGCAGGGCGGCCAATTCCTGTTCGTATTCGCCGGCAAGGAGATGCTCGGCCGAAAGGTTGTTTTCCACATCCGCAAAGGCAGTCAGCACTGTTGCCCGGTACTTTGCCACAGTCTCCTCGTATGCCGCTTTAGATTGGCGGAGAGCGGCCCTGAGTTGCCCGCCCTGGAACAAGGGCAGGGTCAAGGATGGACCGACAGCCCATAAACGGCTCGGCCAGTCGAAGAGCATGCCGACATCCGCGCTTTGAAATCCGGCCAGGCCGTTGAACTTAATGGTTGGGAAAAACGCCGCTTTGGCCACGCCTATGTTGGCGTTGGCGGCGGCCATGCGACGCTCGGCGGCGGCTATATCGGGCCGGCGCTCCAGCAGTTCGGAAGGCAAACCGGCTGGAATAACCAGAGGCGCCATGTCGAGCGGGCGCTCCTCTACGCGGAAAAGAGAGGCATTTTTCCCTGTCAGCACCGCCAGGGCATTCTGAAATTTTGTGCGCTGGAGCGCATTATCGGGCAACAGGGCTTCCGTGGCTTTAAGAACTGTCTCCGCCTGCGCCACGTCCAGGTCTGAGACCATGCCGCCGGCGCGACGGTTGCGGACCAGTCCAAGGGACTTGCGATAAGCTGCGATGCTGGAGAGCAGCAGCGCCCTGTCGGCGTCGAGGGCGCGAAGCGACAGATAGTCAGCGGCCACTTCCGTCTGCATGGCCAGCCTTACCGACTCGACATCGTCCGCGCCCGCTTCCTTTTGAGCCTTTGCCGATTCGACAGTGCGGCGCACGCGCCCCCAAAGGTCTATCTCGTAGCTCAAATCGAAGGGTACTGTGAAGCTGTCATAGGTCTGACCTGGCTTGCCGCCGGCCGGCCGGTTTTCGGAATCGAGCTGCCGCGCCGGCAGGAAGGAGGCGCCCAGCTTGGGAAATAGACCGGATCGGGCCACATCGGCCTGGGCGCGGGCCTGCTCGAAGCGGGCGGCGGCGGCCTTGAGGTCCTGGTTGGCCTCCGCGGCGTCTGCTTCCAGTTGATTGAGTTCCGGATCGTTAAATATTTCCCACCAGTTGCCTTTGGGCAGGTGCGCCCGGGGAGTAGCCGTTTTCCACTGAACGTCCGCGCCGGTGTAAGAGTCCGGGGTCGCAACGGCCTCAGGGCGCAGGTAATTCGGCCCGACCGCGCAACCGGAAAGCACCACGAGCACCAACGCGGCGGCGGCTCGCTTTATCCATGCCGAAAAAATGGAGCGGTCGTGGCTCACCCTCATTGTTTTTTCTCCGCTCCGGTCGCTTCGCTAATTCTTACCGAGGCCCCGTCGGCAAGCGACTCGGTGGGGTTGACAATAACTCGGTCCGTGGCGACCACCCCCGCAAGCACCTCGATGGTCTGCCCAAAATCGCGCCCGAGCTTTACCGCGCGAAGCTCGACACTATCGTTTGGGCCCACGACGCCAACCTGTGGGCCTTTCTTGCCGAAGAGCACGGCGTTGGAGGGAAGCGTCAGCACGGCCTCAATCTTCGCATCGCTGAAGCGCACCTGTGCATAGCTTCCGGCCAGGATTTCTCCCTTGGCATTGTCCGCCTCGAGTTCGACCAGGAGCGTTCGCGAATCTGACGCTATCACTCCCGCTGTGCGGATCACTTTCGCCGGGAAAGCATGGCCGGGAAGTTCGGGCAGGGACAATTCAGCGGATTGGCCTATGCCGATACTGCGGGCCATCGCCTGGGGGACCTGCACAAAGACCCGAAGCTTCTGCGTTTGCGCCAGGTGGAAAATTTCCTTATTGCCGGCGCCGACGATAAGATCGCCTGAATCGATATTGCGAACCGTGACAGTTCCCGCGAAAGGCGCTACCAGGCGGGAAAAGGACTGGAGTCGTTCCAATCGGCGCACCTCCGCCCGGGCCGAATCGGCAAGCGCCGTTTTGAGCTTGAAGTCGGCCTCTTTTTCAGCCGCTTCCTGCTCGCTCACACTGGCGGTCTTTAACAGCCCCGCCCAGCGGGCCGCGGTGATTTTGGCAAGCCCCAGCGAGGCTTCAGCCTGGGCGAGCTGAGCGCGGGCGCGCTCCAGTTCCTGGTTGATCTCCGGCGTGTCGAACTCGGCCAAAAGCTGCCCGGCCTCGACGTGAGAGCCTATGTCAACAAGTCTTCGCTTAAGGTAGCCACTGCCGCGCGCATAAATGGGCGCTTCGATCCAGGGTTTAATTTCAGCGGGCAGCGCAAGCCCCGCGGTCGCCTGACCGGGCTTCGGGGATACGACGGACACCGTGGGAATAGAGGTTTCCACCGTCGAGGCGCCCAACTTCGCATGTTGCCTCCAGCGCGGAACGAGACCGCTGACAACGCCGATTGTGAGAAGCGCGGCCACGACAAGGACCGCAAGTGACAGCTTGATCGGCGATGCCGGATGTGCCGGCCCGGGTTCGGGGGGCGCCGACAGTTTCATTTGATCATCTTCATTCAGATTCATGGCGGCACCTTAGAGATCATTGGTTTGTACCGGACTAAGCTCTTCGGTCGAGGGACCAACCGGCGATTGCCGGTGCAACATGCTGAACACCACGGGTACGAAAAACAACGTGGCCACCGTGGCGAGGGTCAGACCGCCGATCACGGCGATGCCGAGCGGGGCGTTCTGCTCGCCGCCTTCCCCTAGGGCGAGCGACATGGGGAACATACCGATAACCATCGCCAGGGCTGTCATGAGCACCGGGCGCAGACGGCCGACCCCGGCCTCCCATGCCGAGGTCAGAGGGTCATCGCCCCGGCGCAGATTGTTCCGCGCAAAAGTCACCACCAGAACCGAGTTCGCGGTTGCGACCCCCAGGCTCATGATCGCGCCCATCAAAGCGGGCACGCTCAATGTGGTAAGCGTGAGATACAATCCCCATACAACACCGGCAAGCGCGCCGGGAAGCGCGGTGATGATTATAAATGGGTCGAGCCAACTTTGGAAATTTACGACCAGCAGCAGGTAAATGAGCACAACCGCAAGCACCAGCCCGATACCGAGCCCAGTGAAACTCGAGTGCATGGTGTTCGCCTGACCGCGCAGCGTGATGAACATCCCTCGGGGCAGGTCCTTTTTAGCTTCTTCCACAATGGGAGTGATATCTTTTAGCACTCCTCCCAAATCTCGTCCGCTCACGCCTCCGAATACGTCGATCACCGGGATCACGTTATAGTGGGAGAAGATGGGAGATCCGCTCACGCGCTCGAAAGAAGCGAGGTTGGCAAGGATTTGGGCGTCGTTTTTCCCGGCCCGGTTCGCGCTCACCGGGATCGAGTTGATGGCCGCGAGCGAATCCATCGGATATTCCGGCACCCTCGCATTCACAAGGTATTGAATGCCGTTGCGGGGATTGAGCCAATAGTTGGGCTGCACCTGGCTGCTGCCGGTAAGGCTTAGCAGGACCGAGTTCGCCACGTCGCGCTCCGTAAGGCCGATCTGGGACGCTTTGGTGCGGTCGACCGCGATGTGAAGCTCGGGCTGGTCGGAGGGTTGCTGCACGCGCACGTCGACAGCGCCGGGGACCCGGCGGATTTTCTCGGCCAGGCCCGCCGCTATGGCCCGGCTTTTCTCGCGGTCCCGGCCGACTATCTGGATGTCGAACGGGGCTGGCAGGCCGAAGTTGATAGTCTGGTTCACGATATCGGCGGGCAGGAAATAGAAGGTGGCGCCCGGAAAATCGCGGTTCAGCCGGGTGCGAAGGCGGCGGACATAAACGTCGGTGGGCCGGTGCCCAGGGTTAAGTGAAACGAGAATGTCGGCATCACCTGTCCCGGTGAGTCCGTTATCGATATATGTGAGCGGAATGCCGCCGAAAGGGAAGCCGATATTGTCGAGCATGCCCCCGATTTCCCCAGCCGGAATTTCCTCGCGGATCACGTTCTCGACCCGATCCGCCAGTTGAGTGGTTTCTTCTATGCGCGTTCCACTGGGGGCTCGCACATGAAGCCGGAACTGGCCCGCGTCGACCGTTGGGAAAAAGTCCTGGCCAAGCTGCGGGATGAGAAGCCAGGTGCCGGTGCAAAAAACCAGAAAGAGGATCACGAAAACGGCGCGATGCGCAAATACAACCCCCAGGAGTCTGCCGTAGCCCTCCCGGAACCCGGCAAAACCTCGCTCGAAGCCGATTTGCAGCCTGACAAACGGACGCAGCAACGGGCCGACCGTGTCTGCATCCGCGAGATGGCCGCGATACTCGAAGTTGCGATAGAACCACATTACCAGGGTTGGGATGAGCGTTCGAGATAGCGCATAGCTTGCCAGCATCGCGAAAACAACCGCCTCGGCCAGGGGTACGAACAGATAGCGCGCAACTCCGCTGAGGAAAAACATGGGTACGAAGACGATACAGATACAAAGCGTGGAAACGAATGCCGGCAGAGCTATTTCCTGCGCTCCGTCGAGGATTGCCTGGACATTGGGCTTGCCGAGCGCCATTTGTCGATGAACATTTTCGAGTTCAACCGTTGCGTCATCGACCAGGATACCCACGGCCAATGCGAGACCTCCGAGCGTCATAAGGTTAATGGTCTCGCCCAGCGCGCTTAACAGGGCAAGAGAGCTGAGCACTGAGAGGGGAATGGAAAGGGCAATGATAAAGGTGCTCCGCCAGGAGCCGAGAAAGAGCAAGATCATGATCGCCGTCAGAAGTGCGGCGATCACCCCTTCCCTCACCACGCCGTTTACGGCCGCGCGGACAAAGAGCGATTGGTCCGCAAATTCCTTAGCCTCAAGCTCGGGGGGGAGGTCGCTCAAGATGCGCGGCATGGCCTTTTTAACGCCGTCCACAACGCTGAGGGTCGAGGCCGAACCGCTCTTGAGAACTGTAAGCAGCACGCCGCGCACGCCGTTTAACCGGATGACATTTTGCTGCGGCTGGTAGCCGTCATGGACGTGCGCCACGTCGCCGATCCGGATTACGGCGCCGTTTACGGTCTTGACCGGAAAATCATTCAGTTCCGCAAGCATTGCCGGGTTGCTGTTCAATGCGATGTTATATTCCGTGGGACCGATTTTGGCGGTGCCGCTGGGGAGAATGAAATTCTGAGCATTGAAGGCGTTGACCACATCCTGCGGAGCAAGGTTTTTCGCCTGAAGCGCCGCGAGATCGATATCCACGGCGACGATCCTCACCTTCCCGCCGGCCGGATAGGGCACCGATGCGCCCCTCACTGTTGAAAGGCCGATCTTGACGCGGTTCATCGCCAAATCCTGCAGTTCCTGCTCCGAGAATTTTTTGCTCGCCAGACTGTACTGGAGGATCGGCACACTGGAAGCATTATAGCGAATAATGAACGGCGGAGTGATGCCGGGCGGGAGGAAACGTAAAACAGACTGTCCGCTGGCCGTGATCTGTGCCACTGCATCCGAGACGGAGGCGCCTGGCTGCATGAATACCTTTATCACCCCCGCGCTGTTGTAAGCGGTGGATTCCATGTGCTCGATATCGTTTACCAGGGTGTTGATCATGCGTTCGTGGTTGTAGAGGATACGCTCCTCCATCTCCCGCGCGTTTAGGCCGTTGTACACCCAGACCACACTGACAACCGGAATGTCAATGTCTGGAAAGATATCCGTCGGCGTGCGAATGAGCACCAAAGGCGTCAGCAGCAAAAGCACCAGCGCCGCCACAACGAAAGTATAGGGTCGGCGCAGAGCAAGTTTAACAATCCACATACTTCAGTTCCTCACGTTGTTACCAGCCATAACTGACCCAGGGGCGACCTCTTCGTGAGCCGCCATACTGATTTGATAAGGTGGACAAGATTTTACGCTGCTCCGGGCTTAACATCTGACGGCACTTCAAATGATAAAAAGTGCTTATTTCCTGAATCCGGCCCCGAATGTCCCGGATTTCCACTTCCTTGGCGGCAATCCTTGCCTGGTCGGGATCGGTCTTCGCCCACAACTGAGCCAGTTCACCTTTCTTGCTTAAGAGTTGGTTCTGCAAGGGGCGGAATTCTTCTTCAAAGGTCTCATGCAGCGACCCGATGACCGCTATTTGATCTTCGCTAAGGCGCAGAGCTGAAGCAACGGAGGGGTCCGGACCCGCGCCGCGTCCTATGACGCAGGGTCCACCGAAGGCGCCGGCGTTAGTTCCCATCAGAAGGAACACCGCAACGACCAGCGCTGGTTTCAGCATATAATCCCCCTCCGTTGTGACTACGTCTCTTTCAGACTACCATCTGCCCATGCCCATGCCCATGCCACGGCCCTGGCCACGGCCCATGCCGCGACCGTCTCCGCGGCCAGTTTGCGCGGTGAGCGCGCCGAGTTTTTCGCGCTGTTCAGGTGTCAGTATTTCACGGCATCCCAGTCGCTGTTGGGTTGCCCTTTCCTGGATCTGACCTTGAAGCTCGCGTATTTCCTGTTGTTTGGCGGAAATAACGGCCTGATTCGGATCGGGTTTTGCCCAGAGCTGCCGGAGTTCCTCCCTTTTTGTGAAAAGTTCGTTTCTCAGCGGTTCGGTTTCCGCCATGAGGGCTTCGCGCTGCGCCTGGAGCTGTGTTTTCTGATCGGCCGTAAGATTCAGGTCCGAAGCGAATCGCGAGTTCATTCCAAGGCCCGGCCCCATCCCCATTCCACAGCCGCCGCCACCACCGAAAGCCCATACGCCCGAGGCTGTCAGAACCAATGCAATCGTGAGAATTCCCAGTTTTTTCATCTTTTGCCTCCTGTCGTGATTATAGGTTGCCGCTACTTGTCGGGCGGAGTATCAGGGCAATAGCCGTGCCAGTGTGGCTCAAAAGGTGATTGGCGGCAGGTAAGTGGTTGGAATGATGTGCATTAGCCCTGCAACAAAATCATGGACGGATTTAGAGACTGGGTTGGCAACGACAAGAATGTCGAACGGCCACAGTGGTCCATATCTGAAATTTTGTAGTGTTTACAGTGGCATAGCGATTCGGCAGATTTTCCTTGGTTTCCCGGTGTGCTCGACATTTCTGTCGAGAGTATAAAAGTGAGACTTTACGCTACCAGATCTAAGTTACTGAATTATCTGGATACATTCTACGACTGTCTATATAATCGGTCTGGTATGAAGATTGCTTTTGGAATAACTGGTTGGGAAAGAACTCAGTGGATGGTTGCAGTATGAAAAATGTCTTCTCTTTTTTGTGCCTGTTGTTTCTGGTGCTCGCACACACAGCCGTTTCGGCGCAAGGACGGCACCAGATGCGGGAAGGTGTTTCCAATTCTCCGCGTGGCTGCTTATCGATGCCGGACTTGGAGCTTACGATAGAGCAGCGGGCGGCTGTTCAAAGAATAGAGGGCCGCTACGGCGACCAGATCAATCATCTTCAAAGTAGATTGCTGGCAAAGCGGTTGGAGGTTCAGCAGGTTTTCAGGGACCCCAAGGCGGATGAAGAGGTGATACGCGCAAAGGCCATGGAAATCTCCGATCTCCAAAATCAGTGCCGTCAAGTGATGCTGGACTATCAGCTTGAGGTGAGGGTGCTGCTCTCCCCTGAGCAATTGCGGACCTGGTGCGCATCAATGGGACCCTGCTTTACGAAGTGGGGCGGGAAACCATGATGGGCAAATTGAACAACTTTATGCAACACTTCAAAAGAGGAAATCGCGGCCATTTCATACAACCTCTTGCAATGGCTGTGGTTTTTGTGCTTTTTGCGCTTCTTTTTTTTGGTACGGCAATGATGGATCTCAGGGGGCTTGAAAGCCTCCTCATGGATGCCTTAAAGAAGAAGGCCCTCTATGTTGTAGACGTTATCGAGAAAGCCTCCGAGGAAAAATACAGGCGCCTGATGCAAAACGGAGAGGAATTTCGGGGCCTTTCAACAAGCGCGGGTATTGACGATCAATCCTTTTCCCTGCAGGAATCCCTTGCCAGGGCTTTGATCGAAGTGGCCCGTCATGTCGAGCGGAATGAAGAAGATCCAGGGGCTTTCGAGAGTAAGGTCCGGGAACTGGCTTCATCGGAGCACCTCCGGGCTATTGGCATTTTCGACGAGCAAGGCGGCCTTGCATTCCAGAGCGGCCCGCTCCCTCCCGAGACCATCACACAGGTTAAAAGCATGGTGAAAGGCAAGGAGGAAATAGCGATCCGCCTCTTTCACAGGGCAAAGGAACTGGACTCGCCGGGCTTCGTCGCACTTCGAAAACAGAGTGGCAAGGGGGCCGTCGTACTGGTCCTCGACCGTCAGGGCATCGAATACCGGGGATGGAGTGTTGCGGTACAAGCTGCGATAGAAGAGTTGCGGTGGGGCATGGGGGTGGCATACCTGTCCGTGGAGGATAAAGACGGCCAGGCCCTTGCACGATTCGGAAACATCCCCCAGGATAAGGTCGAGGAATGTCTACTCCTTGCGGGAACGGCCAGGGCCGCGGGAAGTGCCGAGGTGCACTGCGTTAAGGTGGGCGACACAAAGTTTCTCGAACTCTCTTTTCCCTTTGCATGGGAAGGAAAGAGCCTGGGGATTGCCCATGTCGGGCTGGAAACCCACGATACGGACCGAGTTCTCAAGGAACACCAAAGGCGAATTTTTCTCTGGACAGGCCTGATGGTGCTCATCGGCTTTTTTGCAATGGGAATTCTCTACCGGAACCAAAACCGGCATGTAGCCAACCTACAGGTGATGCGGGAACGATTGTGCCAGGCTGAGCGGCTCTCCTCTCTTGGAAAGCTCGGGGCGGGAGTTGCCCACGAGATCCGAAACCCTCTCAATGCCATCAGCATGGCCGCCCAGAGGCTTCAGCCCGGTGGCGCAAAGGAAAAATTGGAGCGTATTTCCCGCATAATTCAAGATGAGACAAAGCGTCTCAACAAGATCGTGGAGGATTTCCTGAGCCTTTCCAGGAGCGACCGCATGGAGTTCAAGGAGCAGCCTTTAACCGATCTGCTGGATCGGGTGTTTTTCCTTCTGCGCGAAGAAGCCGGACCGAGAGGCATCCACATCGGGAAGCAGTGGAAGGACCCATCGCCTCGGGTCCTAATGGATGCGGGAAAAATGGAACAGGCCCTTCTCAATATTATCCGTAATGCCATGGAGTCCATTTCCGGTGAGGGTGGCATCACGATATCCTGCGGCACTCAAGGAAAAAGCCTGGCCAGTATAAGGATCAAAGATACCGGCATCGGCATTCCCACCGGGGAAGCGGAACGGATTTTCGACCCCTTCCATACGAGCAAGAAAAATGGCGTCGGACTTGGACTTGCCATCGCTCATGAAATCGTTCTGGCCCACGGCGGCGAAATTCGAGTGGAAAGCGAAGTCGCGAAAGGATCAACCTTCGAGATTTTACTTCCCCTCCAGTTGTGAGGGAGTTAGGAACCGCAACATGGCAACCTTTACATTTCATGAGTTCGATCGTAGTTCGTAGTGCGTGGTGCGTAGTTTGTAGGATGGGTGGAGCGCCCCGCGCAACCCATCGCCTCAGGAGTGTGTGATGGGTTGCGGGCGCTCCACCC
>JBAQYM010000026.1:0-31275 GCA_049300095.1 Syntrophobacteraceae bacterium | reverse complement strand
GGGGGGGGCCCCCACCCCCCCCCCCCCTTCGATGGGAGGGGTTAGGGGAGGGTGTCGCATTTTCAGGTACCGACAACCCCCTCCCCCAGCCCCTCCCGCCAGGGGAGGGGAGTCCCCCGTACGCCTTTAACGCGTTGTGTGCGTCAAGTTCCGTGTTGTGGCACGGTCTCCCGACGGTGCCGCGGGTCCCGACCGTGCCGCGGGTCTATATGAAGCGGCCCACCGCCTGGGCAACTTTGCGGCATTCCTCGACCATGGCGTGGAAGGCCGCCGGCCGAAGCGATTGGGGACCGTCGCTCAGGGCTTCCTCGGGCCGCACGTGGACCTCGACCATAAGGCCGTCCGCGCCGGCCGCGATCGCCGCCCTGGAAACCGCCGCCACGAGGTCCGCCCTGCCGACGGCGTGGCTCGGGTCCACTATCACCGGGAGGTGGGTCAGCTTCTTCAGAAGGGGCACGGCGCTGATGTCCAGGGTGTTGCGGGTCTCGGTTTCAAACGTGCGGATTCCGCGCTCGCAAAGTATCACTTTTTCGTTGCCTTGCGCCATAATGTATTCGGCGGACATGAGAAATTCTTTGATCGTCGCGCAGAGGCCGCGCTTGAGGATGACGGGCTTGTCGATGTTGCCGACCTCGGTGAGGAGGCGGAAGTTCGCCATGTTGCGCGTGCCGATCTGGATGATGTCGGCGTATTTGCAGACGAGCACGGTGTCTCGCGGGTCCATGAGCTCGGTGACCACCATCATCCCGAGGCGCTCGCGCACCGCGGCAAGATATTTCAGGCCCTTTTCCCCCCAGCCCTGGAACGCATAAGGGGAGGTGCGCGGCTTGAACGCTCCGCCGCGCAGGAACCGTATCTCCGAGGGCACGAGAGACTCGGCGATCTCTTCGAGCACCTCCCTGCTCTCGACGGCGCACGGGCCCGCGATGATCTGGATCTGGGGGCCTCCGATCCGGCAGCCGTTTACCTGGATGACCGTATCGTGGGGCTGCATTTCCCTGCTCACGAGCTTGTAGGGTTTGAGGATCGGGAGCACCGATTCGACGCCCGGAAACGATTCCATGGGCAGTTCACTGATGATGCGCTCGTCCCCGATCGCACCCACGATCGTCCTTTTCTCGCCCTTCGAGATATGGGCTTGCAATCCGAGGTCTTCGAGGCGCCGGACAATCCGTTGCAGGTCTTCTTCCTGGTGATCGGGCCGCAGTACGATAATCATTTGCTGGTTCCTCCATTCTTCCGTTTAAGTAGGGCTAAAATTGCCGCAATGTTTGTGTTCTTATGAATTCCTGTGCCGGGTTCGCTTCGTTTAACCCAACCCGCGCCCCGCGCCTGATGTCCGGCGCCTCGGTTTTACGAATTCCGTTCGCGCCAATTTCCTGCGCACCAAATAAAAAAGCCGTGAGCACCCCAGGCACTCACGGCTTTAAATCCAGTCAATTTTTAAATGATCAGACGCTGAGCATACCCGAGGCGGTCCCTTCGGCAGGGTAAAAATAATAATAAAAATAATAGGTGCGCCCGGTTTGCATCAAAATCCTTCCGATCAATTTCCACGATATAGAATACATTAGCCGGGACTTGTCAAGATTATTCTGCGCTAATTTATAAGGTGTTGTTTTCCTTTACTTATTTGTACGCAATCATTTCGTTGAGCCCGCTCTCGAGGCCGTATTCCACTCGATTGCACCCGTAGATCCTTTCACCGTCACGCGTTTTCGCCCAAAGACACGCTTCCTTGTCCCTGGCGCCGATCCCGGCGGTGTCGCCGTCGAAATAGAATATGAGGTCCGGCACCCCGTCATCGTTGAGATCGACCAGGTTGCGCTCATAGATCCGGGGGTCGGTCATGTCTTCGCTCGGCTCGGCCTTGAGCGGACCGAAGACGGCCGATGCCGGGTCCACCTGCCTGGGATCGAAATCGAAGCCGTCGCGCTCCTTCGAAGCGCTCAGGATGGCAACCGGCAGCCTCATGGAATCGAGATTGTTGTCGCTTACCGCCCCGATGAGGACGTTCACCTTCCGCTGCCTAACGGACCGGAGCCAGGGATAGATGCCGGCCCCCACGAGCGCGGTCCCGGCCGCGATCCCGACCACCGGAAAAAAGCTGAACCCGAGGGGAATGCACACCAGGCCCAGTACGACCAGCACGACGCTGCGGATCAGAGTGGAACCGTTTTCCAGTCTGCCTGTCTTTATATTCATGGTACCCTCCGCGAGGAATCAAGACTATTTTACTTGAAATTTAAGGAGGTGGTCAGGGTTGTCAATCGGGGTGCGGGTCGGTTTGAGATGTCATTGCCTGGTGTTGGCCATCAGCTACGAACGAGTCGCAAATGCCAACCGGTATCATGAAGGCTCGTGGGCAGGCGCCAATCGGCGGGATTGCCGCGGAATGATCGCTCAATTCGGGTACATGCCTGTTTTTTGTGGACAACCCGGAACATTTTGGTTACTTGCGTATGTGTTTTTCAGCGACTTAGGGCGCAATTTTTGACCGTGGAGGTATCGGAACAGATGGCGGTTGTCGTACAAAAATATGGTGGAACGTCGGTTGCCAATGCCGAGCGGATCAACGCGGTTGCCACCAGGGTCATCGAGCGCAGAAAAAGAGGCGACCAGGTCGTCGTCGTGCTCTCGGCGCGGGCCGGCGAGACCGACCGCCTGCTGTCCATGGGGTGCGAGATATGCGAGTGTCCGGACCCGAGGGAGATGGACGTTCTGCTGGCGACGGGCGAACAGATGACCATCGCGCTTTTCTGCATCGCGGTGAAGGACATGGGGTTCGAGGCGGTCTCGATGACGGGCTACCAGGCCGGGATCATGACGGACGGCAATTTCGGACAGGCCCGCATCAACTGGATACAGACCCAGCCCATCATGGAAAAGCTCCACGAGGGAAAGATCGTCGTGGTTGCCGGGTTCCAGGGATACGACGAAGAGGGCAACATCACCACGCTCGGACGCGGCGGGTCGGATACGACCGCCGTCGCGCTGGCGGCCGCCCTGGGGGCCGATGTGTGCGAGATTTACACCGACGTCGAGGGCGTGTTCACAACCGACCCGAATATATACTCGAAGGCCCGCAAACTGGAGAAGATAAGCTACGAGGAAATGCTCGAAATGGCCAGCATGGGGGCCAAAGTGCTGCACCTTCGCTCCGTCGAGTTCGGCATGAAGTACCACGTCCCCATCATGGTGCTTTCCTCTTTCATCGACGCCCCAGGCACTCTGGTAACACAGGAGGATCCGGATATGGAAAAAGTGGTGGTCTCGGGAATAACCTACAACAAAAACGAGGGGCGGATCACCATCACCAATGTTCCGGACCAGCCCGGCGTGGCGGCGAAGGTGTTTCGCCCGATCTCGGAGGCCCAAATCAACGTGGACCTGATCGTCCAGGGGGGAAGCGGCATTCCGGGCAGGGCAAATATTTCCTTTACCGTCCCGAAAAGCGCCTACGACAAAACGATTCAGATCCTCGGCGAGGTCGCCCGCGAACTGGGGGAAAGCCAGGTCCAGGGCGATCCGGGGATCGCGAAGATATCGATCATCGGGCTCGGCATGAGGAGCCACAGCGGCGTGGCCACCAAGATGTTCGACACCCTGGCGCGGGAAAACATCAACATCAAGATGATCGCCACCTCGGAGATAAAGGTCTCCTGCATAATCGACGAGAAATACACCGAACTGGCCGTGCGGGTCCTGCACGACGCCTTCGAACTGGACAAGGAGTTCGAGGCCCGGGGAAGCATCCAGATACAGGAGGAGAAGGAGTAGCGGGCGCGGGCGCAGGTTGCGGGTTGCGGGTTGCCGCCGGTTGCGGATTGCGCGCGGGGCATGGTGGATCGCGGTTTGCGGCTCGAATTGTGGGAGCGGCTTGTAGCCCGAATTGTGGGAGCGGTTTGTAGCTCGAATTGTGGGAGCGGCTTGTAGCTCGAATTGTGGGAGCGGCTTGTAGCCGCGCTCCCGTGCCCTTGACCGCGCCCTTCGCGGCTGGAAGCCGCTCCCACCGGTTGCTCGCTTGTGTCCGGAATGGCGGTTTTATGAAATGCAACCCGGAATGCGCGGGCTGCATTTCATAGCCATGACACGGCGACTCAAAAAAGATTGTTCTCCGGCCCCGGTATGGTTTATTCTAATAAAACAATCCCTTAAATCACCTCTCCTCTCCGCTGCCTCGCACCCGATTCCCTCCCGCTCCGCTCGCACCGGGGATTGTAAACACCCGGACGCATTCATAAGCAGAAACAGGGCGCATCCGGCAACCCGTAAACCCCAACCGGCAACTCGAAACACGCAACGCGTAATTCGCAACGCGCAGCGCGCAACCCGCATTCGGGAGATTCGCTAAAATGGAAGTAAAAATCTACGACACCACGCTCCGCGACGGAACGCAGGCCGAGGATTTCTCTTTTTCGGTCGACGACAAAGTGCGCATAGCCCTCAAGCTCGACGACCTGGGAATGCACTACATCGAAGGGGGCTGGCCCGGATCGAACCCCAAGGACGTGGGCTTTTTTCGCGAAATCCGCAAGTATCACCTCAAACAGGCCCGGATAACCGCCTTCGGTGCGACCCATCACCCGATAAAGACCGCAACCTCCGATGCCAACCTCAAAGCCCTGCTGGAAGCCGGGACCGAAACGGTGACCATTTTCGGCAAGTCCTGGAGCGTGCACGTTCGCGACGCCCTCCGCACCACCCTTGAACGCAACCTCGATCTCATCTCGGACAGCATCGCCTTCCTGCGCCTGCACGGCAAAACCGTGATCTACGACGCCGAACACCTCTTCGACGGTTTCAAGGCCGATCCGGATTACGCCCTGGCAACCATCGGCAGGGCCATGGACGCGGGCGCCGGGCCCATCGTGCTGTGCGACACCAACGGGGGGAGCCTCCCCGGAAGGGTCCGCGACACCATCCAGGCCGTAAAGGACAGGTATCCCGGCATCGTTTTCGGGATCCATGCCCATAACGATTCGGACGTCGCGGTGGCGAACTCGCTCATCGCCGTGGAAATGGGCGCGGTGCAGGTCCAGGGGACGATCAACGGGATCGGCGAGAGGTGCGGCAACGCGGACCTGTGCTCGATTGTGCCCAATCTGTGCCTCAAGATGGGCGTCGGGTGTCTGCCCCTGGACAATTTGAAGAAGCTTCGCCAGGTGAGCCGGTTCATCCTCGAGCTGGCAAACGTGCAGTCGAACCCCTACCAGCCCTTCGTCGGCAGGAGCGCTTTCGCCCACAAGGGGGGCGTCCACATCAGCGCGGTCGAAAAGAACCCGCTCACCTACGAACACATCGACCCGGCGCTCGTCGGCAACCGGCGGCGCATCCTCGTCTCGGACCTCTCGGGGCGCGCGACGATCAAGCGCAAGGCGGAGGAATTCGGTTTCAAGCTGTCCAAGTCGGACCCCGTGGCCATGCAGGTCCTGGAGGAACTCAAGGACCTGGAGCATCAGGGCTTTCAATTCGAGGCGGCCGAGGCGAGCTTCGAGCTTCTCATCAACAAGGCGATGGGGAAAAGCAAGAAATACTTTGAACTGGTGGGGTTCCGGGTCATCGATCAGAAGCTCAGCGAGGGCGAGGAACCGGTTGCCGAGGCGACCATCCAGATTCGGGTGGGCGGCAAGCTCGAACATACGGCGGCGCTCGGAAACGGCCCCGTAAACGCGCTGGACAACGCCCTGCGTAAATCTCTCGAAAAGTTCTACCCCGAACTCAAGGGGATGGCGCTGGCCGACTACAAGGTCCGCGTCCTGCCAGGCCTCCCGGGAACGGGCGCAAAGGTGCGGGTGCTCATCGAATCGCAGGACGGAGACGACCAATGGGGAACGGTGGGCGTTTCGCACGACATCATCGAGGCGAGCTGGCAGGCCCTCGTGGACAGCATCAACTACAAGATGTACAAGGCGGAAAAAGCCAACGATAACGCCGACGCGAAGAAAAAAGGGTGAGATTGAAAGACCTCGGGAGAGTTTTGCATAATAGCTTACCGGCAGTCCGGGCGGGGATTAACCCCGCCCCTACGGATATACGGCGAGCCTGATGCCGTCCTTTGAACGTAGGGGCGGGGTTGATCCCCGCCCGGACTGCCGGAAGGATGAAGGCTGACCCTTTCGAACGAATTTGGGTTTAATCCTCACCGGGGAAGGGACCCGTGGTTTAGCCAACAGCCTGGGCAAGCCCGCCCCACAATGCTATTGCCGCTAACCCGCCGAAAGCAGCCTGAAAGCCTCCTCCAGCCTTTTTATTTCGCTCTCCGCCATGGCCGCCGGGGCTTTGCGGGCGTCGAGAAGCGCGGCATAAAAAAGGATTTTCGCCGCGTGCTCCAGCTTTTCCATCCGGGCGTATGCTTCCATGACATTTTTCCCGAATGTCACCGCCCCGTGCCGCTCAAGGAGGATCGCCCGGTGGGCTTCCACGTGGGGGGCGATCGATCTCGCCACCTCGTCGGTTGACGGGGTCGCATAAGGGGCGGTGGGGACTTGGCCGATGGTCAGCCAGACCTCGGGCAGCACCTTCGAGTTGAACGGAAAACCCGCGAGCGTGAAAGCGGTCGCAAGCGGAGGATGGGCGTGCACGATCCCCCCCACGTCGGGCCTTTTCCGGTAGACGTGCAGGTGCATCCCGATTTCGCTGGAAGGTTTTCTCGCGCCTTCGACGACATTACCGTCCAGGTCGGTCCTGATCAAATCCTCCGGCGCGATGTCCCCCTTCGACACTCCTCCGGGGGTGATCAGAATGCAATCCTCTCCGACGCGGCAGCTCACGTTCCCGTCCGTTGCCGCGATCAGTTCCCTGCGATCCAGCTTTCGACAGACCGTGACGATCTGGGATCGCAAATTACTTTCTTGACTATCCATCGTTCTCCCCCCAAAATTCCGCGTGCCCGGGCGGCCGTGGCCGCTCGGCATTTATACCGAGTTGCATCCATCTAATTGTCATTCCGAGCGCCAGCGAGGAATCTGAGCCGTTGTCACGCCTGAGATGTCTCGCTCCGCTCGACATGACAATAGTGGCGTCTTGATCGCAACACGGGACTATGGTCGTTTTTTTCGTTTTAGGTTCTATACTTTACAGTTTTTGTGGACGCAATCGCGAAAAATATTACTCCAGGAGTCCAGGATAAGATGATCAAATGGTTTAAACGAAAAAGAAAGCAGGGACCCGAACCGGAACCAACAGATCAGGCGCGGGAGGAAGAGACCAGGGAGGAAGTGACCGCCGAGGAGGAGCGGGCCGCCGAAACGGGTGGAGCGCCGGCCGAAGCGGTTGAAGAAGCCGAGCTTCCGCCCGAAGAGCCCGAAGAGCCCGAAGAGCCCGGGGAGCCCCAAGAGCCCGAAGGGCTGGTTGAAGGCGAGCGGCCTGTAGCAGAGGAGCCCGAAGATCTGGTCCAAGGCGAGAGGCCTGTAGCAGAGGAGCCGGGACCCGAAGCGGTTGTGGACGAAGAAGCCGGATTCTGGGCTGATGCCGGCGTCGAGGATGAAGGCGAGTCGGAGGGGCCGGAAGTGCGCAAGACCGGCTTTTTCAAGCGTCTTCGAGCGCGCCTCCATAAGACGCGCGAAAAATTCGTTCACCGCATCGACCGGCTGGTGCTCGGCAGGAAGGAAATCGACGAGGACCTGCTCGATGAGCTCGAAGAGATCCTCATAACCTCCGACCTTGGCGTCAAGACCACGGAGATGCTTCTTCGCAAGGTTGCCGACAAGGTGAAACGCAAGGAACTGAGCGATCCCGCTAAACTCAGGGAGCAGATCCGCGACGAGGTCCGCTCGGTCCTTTCGGTGGATGCGCCGCCCCTGGATTACCGCGCCGACCGCCCTTTCGTGGTCATGATTATCGGGGTGAACGGGGTGGGGAAGACCACCACTATCGGCAAGCTCGCGCATCAACTCAAGCGGCAGGACCTGCGCACCATGCTCGTTGCCGGGGACACCTTCCGGGCGGCCGCGGTCGAGCAGCTCTCGATCTGGGGCGAGCGCGTCGGGGTCCCCGTGATAAAGCAAAAGAGCGGTTCGGACCCCTCCGCCGTGGTCTATGACGCCATCGACGCGGCGGTTGCGCGCGATGTCGACGTGATGCTTCTCGACACGGCCGGGCGCATGCACACGAAGGTAAACCTCATGGAGGAGCTGAAGAAGATACAGAGGGTGGTCAACAAGAAGATGCCCGCGGCCCCGCACGAGGTTTTCCTGGTCCTGGACGCGTCCACGGGGCAGAACGCCCTCTCCCAGGCCCGGCTCTTCAAGGAGGGGATCGGGGTTACCGGGCTGATACTGACAAAACTCGACGGTACGGCCAAGGGTGGGATAGTAGCCGCCATCTGCGACGAACTCAAGCTCCCGGTGCGCTACATCGGAATAGGGGAAAGCCTCGACGACCTGCGGCCCTTCGATGCGGACGAGTTCACGAAGGCCCTTTTTTAGGGAATGCGAGGCGGCGTCCGATTACGGGCTGTCGCCCTCTTCGTGCTTTGGCAATGCAGCGGATGGGAGACGGGATGGGGGTTGTGTAGTCGTGTAGGTTGGGTTAAGCGATAGCGAAACCCAACAATTGATGGCATGGGGCGAAGAACTGTTGGGTTTCGCTCCGGTTCACCCAACCTACATTCTGTTGGGTTTCGCTCCGCTTAACCCAACCTACGGCCCGCCGTCCCCGCTAAAGGGCCGGGAAGGGGGCTGGTCCCGCCCGGGCTAGCCGGATGAGGCGGGGATGTCCTCAAATATAATCCCTTTTATTTTTGCGTCTTTTGCGATCTTGAAGGTCGAGGAAAATTCCATCACGGCCCTGTCCCGCTCGTCATAGATCGTGGCCCGGCCCTTGAGTATCCTGCCTTCCCTTGCCGTCACTTCGGCCCGCGCGGTGAGCTTGCCCTGCTTTACCGGCAGGAGGTATTTGGCTTCGAGGGCGATGGTCGCGAAATGCGATCCCGGATCGACCAGGCTCTTGATGGCCATTACGACCGCCGTATCGGCAAGGCTCACCAGGGCGCCGCCGTGCATCAGCCCGCCGCCCTGGGCATAGTCGACAAAAAAGGGCATATCCAGGACCGCGCGGCCGTCCGAGGCTTCGAGTATGCTCATGTTCAGCAGCCGCTCAAAGGGCGCGCAGCTTATCCAGTTTTGCATTTTAAATCTGTGCGGTCCCATGGATGGCGGGGCTGTCACTTTTTCTTCTTCCGGCATTCAAAGAAGCTCCCGTATATGAATCAGGCCATGTGGGGCGGGCTTTCCAGCCCGCCCGCGAAAACCTATTCTCTCTTGCCCGCAAAGCCCTTCATGAAATCGACGAGCGTCCTGACCGCGTCAAGTGTTGTCGCGTTGTAGATGGAGGCGCGGCATCCGCCCACGGAGCGGTGGCCCTTGAGCCCGCCAAGGCCCGCGGCGGAGGCTTCGGCGAGGAACTGTTTTTCGAGTTCGGGGTCCGGCAGCCTGAATGTCACGTTCATGCGCGAGCGTGAATCGGGCCGGGCCGTCCCCCTGTAGAAATCCTGGCTGTCCATGTAGCCGTAGAGGAGCTGCGCCTTCTCGTCGTTTATTTTCTCCATCGCGTCAAGGCCCCCGATGGTCTCCTCGATCCACCTGAGCACCAGGCCCGCGACATAGATCGCAAAACAGGGCGGCGTGTTATAGAGTGATTTGTTATCCGCGTAGGTGGTGTACCTGAGCATGGTCGCGAGTTCTTTGGGGACCCTTTCGAGCATGTCGTTGCGAAGGATCACCAGGGTCACCCCGGCCGGACCGAGATTTTTCTGCGCTCCGGCGTAGATCATCCCGAACGGGCGCGGGTCGAACCCGCGGCTGAAGATGTCCGAGGACATGTCGCTGACGATGGGAATCCCGGCGGCGTCCGGGAAGGTGCGCCACTGGGTGCCCCGGATGGTGTTGTTGGACGTGATGTGGAGGTAGGCCGCATCGGGGTCCACCGGAACATGCTCGGGGATGTAGGTGAATTCCTTGTCTTGCGAGCTTGCGATGACGCGCACGTCTTTTCCCAGGGCGCGAGCTTCCTTGATGGCCCTGGTGGACCATGTGCCCGTGTCCACGTAGTCCACGGGCTTTCCCGCGATTGCCAGGTTCATGGGGACCATGGCGAACTGGAGGCTTGCCCCTCCCTGCAGGAAGAGCACGTGATAGCTTTCATCGCACCCCAGAAGCCGCCTGGTGCGGGCAATGGCCTCATCGAGGACTTCTTCGAATACTTTGGAACGGTGGCTTATTTCGAGAATCGACATCCCCGATGCGTGGAAGTCGAGCATCTCGTGTTTGACCTGTTCGAGCACTATGAGGGGCAGGGTGGCGGGGCCCGCGTTGAAGTTGAAAATACGGTGGGTCATCTTGGTCTCCTGTGTCTCGGCGTAATTGAGGCGCCGGCCCTCAGCGATCGGGCTTGAGCGAGATCTGCCGACACCTGTATGCGGATAAATGGCGAACTAAAAATGCTAATTGGGCCGTCTTCTTTTGTCAATCGCTTTTTAGCGCCAATCCCCCAATCCCCCAATCCCCCAATCCCCCAATCCCTCCATCCCTCCATCCCTCCATCCCCAGCCCGAAATAAACGCTGGATTCCCGGCTTTCTATTCATATATTGTTTGTATCTTTAAACTATCCTTTCGAGTGAGGCCGACCGATGCAAGTTGAATGGCAAGTTGCTCCCCTGAGACACTGGCGTGCCGACGCCGTGATCTTCTTTGTTTTTGAAAAGGCGGAAAACCATCTCCCCGGCTTCAGGCGCTACCTGGACGATAAAGGGGCCTGGCTTGCCCTCTCCGGGGCGCTGAAGGATTTTCAGGCAAAGCCCAACGAGGTGGCCGTATTCTACGCTCCGCCCGGCGAGGTCATGGCGCCGCGCGTCATCCTGGCCGGGCTTGGTCCGGGGGACCGGTTCGAGGCCGAAAAGCTCAAGAATGCGGCGGCCCACGCCCTTAGAAAGTGCCGGGAACTCAACGTGGCCCGCCCCGCCCTCGCGCTTTGGGCCCTGGACGGACTGCCGATGGAGGCCCCGGTCGCGTTGCGGGAGGCCCTCGTCGGCGCAATAGCCGGACTCCACCGCTTCAACGAGTTGAAGACCAGGAACTCCGAGTTCGGTCCCGGCCCCGAATCCCTCTTTCTGCTCTCCGAGTACGGCCCGGGCCCGGCCCTGGATGAGGCGGTTTTCCTGGCCGAATCCGAGGCCGCCGGAATCGTGCTGGCAAGGGACCTCACGATATCCCCGGCAAATCGGGTGACCCCCGGGTTCCTTGTCGAAACGGCCCGGAAGATCGCGGACAGGTTTGGTTTCACGGTCGAAACAATCGACCTCGATACCGCGCTGTCCCTGGGGATGAACGCCTTTGCCGCGGTCGCCATGGGGAGCCGTGAGCCGGCCTATATCATAATCATCGAGCATAAACCGCCGGGGACCGAAAACGACGCGCCCCTGGTGTTTGTCGGGAAGGGCATCACGTTCGACACGGGGGGAATTTCGCTCAAGTCGGCGGACAAGCTCGATTTCATGAAGCAGGACATGGCCGGGGCGGCGTCCGTCCTGGGGGCCTTCGAGGCTATAGGCCGCACCGGCCTCAAGCGGCGGGTGGTCGGCATCCTCCCCTGCACGGAAAACATGCCCGGAGGCCGGGCATACAAGCCGGGTGATGTGATCCGCACTTATTCCGGGCAGACCATCGAGATCATCAGCACGGACGCCGAGGGCAGGGTGGTGCTCTGCGACGCCCTGGCCTACGCCGCCAGGCGGTTCACGCCGGCCGCCATGTTCGACATCGCCACCCTGACCGGCGCGTGCATCATCGCGCTCGGAAACCAGGTCGCCGCCGTGCTCGGAAACCGCGAGGACCTGGTCCGCTCGGTCCAGCAGATCGGGGGGCAGGTGGGAGAACGGTTCTGGCCCCTGCCGCTCTGGGATTTTTATTTCGATGCGATCAAAAGCGATGTGGCCGATATGAAAAACGTCGGGGACCGCTCGGCGGGCGCCATCATCGGAGGGATATTTCTCAAACAGTTCGTGCCGGGCGAAATCCCGTGGGTGCACCTGGATATTGCCGGAACGGCCTGGACGGACAAGGACACCGGGGCAGCCCCGAGGGGAGCGACCGGTTTCGGGGTGAGAACGCTCTTCGAGATCGCGCGAAAGTGGTCCGAGCTGGCGATCGGGTAGCCCGGCGGGGCGGGCTTTTCGCGGCCTCGTCCATAGGACGGGCTTTGGGGCCTGCCGTGCGATAATCAGGACTTGTCCATAAATAACCCGTTGGGCTGTGATCACAGCCCTGCGCTCTGCCGCCCAAATCACGTACGGACAAATTGCCATTCAACTGAAGTTCGGTTTGCAACATCAAAACAGGGGGCCCGCTTTTACTGCTGGATCCTGCTCTTGAGGACCTTGAGCTTTTCGAGGAATTCCCTCGGGGCTTCCGATCCGCGCTGGTCGATCACGTGCGGCGTGATCGCAATGATTAGTTCGGTCCTGTTGAGACTTTTACTCGCCGAGCCGAAAATTGGGGCCAGCATGGGAACGTCCTGGAGAAAAGGTATTCCGGACTTATCATTGGACTGGGTCGAATCGATAATGCCGCCGATTACGATCGTCGAGCCGCTCTGGGCGAGGAGCGTGGTCTTGATGTTGCGTTCGACGAATGTGGGCGCGGTGTTGTTTACTCCAACGGTCGCGTTGGCGCCGACCCGCCGGATGACCCCTTCCATCTCGAGCCTGACAAGCCCCCCGGCATTGATGTGCGGAGTGATATTGAGGATCGTTCCGGTTTCCTCGTACTGGATGGTGCTGAAGACCGAGGCGGTCGTGAGATCGGTCGTGGTGCCTCCGCTGAACGATCCGGTGGGCACCGGCTGACGCCCGCCGACGGTGAGGGTTGCATCCTTGTTGTCTGTTGCCAGCAGGGTGGGGTTCGAGAGAATATTGACGTTCGTTTTCGAAGAGAGAAACCGCATAAAAGTGTTCAAGTCGCCCTGACCCCCGATTCGGGCCAATGCAAAGCCGCCGGCCCCCGCAACACTGCCTATGTTCGGGAAAGCGGAAAGATTGATGGTCACAGGACTTACCGTGGTCCCCGTGGCAGTGGTCGGCGTGCTGCCAAGACCGGCAAGGGAAAGGGCGTATTGGCCGCTTTCGAAGAAGTGCTGGATGCCGTACTGAAAGTCTTTATTCAGGGTAATTTCGGCGATCATCACATCTATCAGCACGGCCCTCGGAAGGATATCGAGGGTTTCAATCGTCTTCTTGATCTTTGCGTAATCGACCGCGTTGGCGCGGGTTACGATGGCATTATTGACCTCGTCCGCGATGAGCGTCACCTCGCCCGTAAATATTTTCGGCCGTTCCGGTCCCTTGCCCCCGGCGCCCAACCCGGTCCCCCCGGCGCCCCCCGCGCCCAGCCCGGTTCCCGAGGCGCCTCTGGATGTCGAGCCCGCCGACGAGCCGCCGGATGAACCCGAGCCCGACATGGAACTTCCAGAGCTGCCCGACCTGCTTCCGAAACCAGAGCCACTCGAAGAGCTTCCGAAGCTGGAACCGCTGGAACCGCTGGAACCGCCGAAACCGCCCGAACTGCCGAATCCGCCCCGCGAACCCGCTCTCCCCGAGGGCACCACCTGCTGATCGAGCCTTCTTCCGCCCCCACCGCCCAGACCGTAGACCTGGTTCAGGATGTCGGCTATGTCGCGGGACAGGCCGTTTTGGACGAAATAGACGTAGATTTGCTCACCCGATTCCACTCCCTGCACGTCAATGGCCTGGAGCCACTGCTTTGCCGACTTGAGCAGCTCGTTGGTCTGCGCCATCACCAGCACGCCGCCGAAACTCTGAAGCGGGATAAAGGCCAGGCTGCTCTTGATCGCGCTGTCCTTGACCCCGCCGAGCTTGTTCAGGAGGTTTTCCATCCCCTGCACGGCATCCTGCGGGGCGATCGAGCGCAGGGGAACGATCTCCATGCTCACTTCCTGGAGAATGTTTATGTCGATGGTTTGCAGGAGGCTGACGATAGCGCGCGCGTTGTCGGCTTCTTCGATGAAGATGAGACTGTTCGTGAGCGGTTCGACTATGACCTTCTTGCCGGGGGAAAGAAACGGCGAGGCGAGGTTGGATGCCTGCTTGGCGTCCATGTAGCGCAGCCGGTAAACCACGACGAGCGGCCTGGTCCCCTCCTTGCCGGGCGCCAGAAGCGCCTTGTCGGCAATGGGCAGTCCGCCCGACCCGGCTTTCTGAGAGGCCTGGATATAATAGAAGCCCTTTCTCGGGACGACGCTCACCCCGTTGGCCTCGTAGGCCCTGGTAATCATCTGGAGCAGTTCCTGGTTGGTGAACTCACCCTCCAGATACATGCTCATTCGGCCCTGAAGGGCCTGATCGACGACGTAGCTGACCTTGAGATGGTCGCCGAAAATCTGGCTCGTCACCTCACCGATGTCCGCCTTGTCGAAATTGAGGACTATCTTTTGACGTTCTTTCTCGGGACCCAGGGCCGGCGGAGGAGTGGGTTCCTGGCCGGTGGGGCTGAGCAGCCCGGTAGGCAGCGGAGTACCGGGAATTCCCGGAGGGGCCTTTTTCTTGGGCGGCTTTGCGTCCGGTGCGGGTCCGAGCGGCTGGACCACTTCGGTCGGGCGATAGGATTCAGTATACTGTTCGATCAAGGTCGGGGGCGATTTGTACTCCAAATCGGCTTTCGTCGGCGCCGCTTGCGACCGTGCCCCAGGCCCGACGGGGGATTTCGGCGGCGAGCTCTGGCAGGAAATAAAAGAAAAAGCCAGTATAATTACAAGGATAGACTGGCATGCTTTCATGTGGTAGGCCCCTCCTTACTGCGGAAACTGATGCCGGCGGCCGTGTTGCAGGGTATCGCTTGAAACCGCTTGCTGCTGCTTTACAGGCCAATATAGCACGAACGCGATGTTGCTTCGCAATAATTAAATCGAGCGTTACCCGGGACCGGTAACCGGCCGGCACCAGGACGTCGGGCGAAAGAAATGAAGCCCGCGCATCAGGTTTTTTCACCCTTTTCCATCAGCGCCGCGAGAATGACGTTTACAACCAGGTCCGGCCCCTTGTTTCGCTGGATCTTCTGGATATTGATCTCATGGACGAGAATGGCAAACTCGGAGTTCTTGACCCGGTCGAGGAAGTAAAAGAGCCCCTCGACGGTCGTCATGATGTTGAAGCGGAGGTGGACTTCCTGGTAGAGGCCGAACTCCTTGCTCGCAAGCACCTGGTAGGTCTTGATCTCGAGTTTGCGGCCGTCGCCGACCTTGGACGAGAGCAGGTCTCCCAGGGAGGCCGCGAGCTGGTAGGGGTCGGTCCCGCGAAACAGCCTCGTTTGCATCTCCTTGAGTTCCTGCTCCTGTTTGGCGAGGTTCTCCCTTATGCTTTCCGTCTGATTCAGCTTCTGTTCATACTTGAGGATGAGTTCCCGCTGCTGCTTTACTTTCGCTTCGAGCAACTCGTTTTGGCCGATCACCGGGTCGAGCCACAACAGGTCTATGGCCACAAGCGCCAGTAAGACGACGGCGAAAGCCGCGATCGTCATCCGATATTTCTTCAAATCCGCCAATTTCGGCAGTCCGAGTTTCATTGCGTGACCTCCTCGCTCTCGGGGGGCGTCTCTTCAAAGTAGGTTTCCTCCTCGATGGCGCCCACATCGTCGGGCTCCGGCGCCGGGGGGCGCCCGCGCCGGACCTCGGGAACGGTTTGAACCGCGGGCGCCGGCGTCGCATCGGGAGGAGGGCCCTCGAATTTTTCGGCGGGAATCGCTTCGAGGGTTTTCCTCAGCTTTTCCATATCGAGTTGCAGTTGGACGTTGAAACGCTCCATATCCGAGGTGGGGTTGCGGGTGACCGGGGATGCGAACTTCACATCGCTAAGACCTTCGGTCTTGGAAAGCTCGGAGAGGTATTTGATCGCGGACTTGCTCTCGCCCCGGATGACGATCTGTCCCTTGCGCAGGGAAAGGTAATTGAGCCAGGTATCGTCAGGGGTAACTATGGTGAGGAGGCCCAGGAGCTCGATGAGCGGGTAGCCTTCGCGGCTGAACTCGGAGAGCGTTTTCCTGTCTTCCTGAAACTTGGATATCCGGGTCTGAAGCTCCTCGATGGGCTTCCACTGGGTTTCGAGCTGGTTCACCTGCCTCCTCAACCGCTTGTTGGTCTGCATGAGGCTGTCGGAAGCGCTTAGCTGGTAGAAGGCGTACATCACAAAGAGCAGTACGATGCCCAGGAGGGGCCATGCCGCCCGGGGCACCCGCCAGGGTTTGAGCAGGATTTCGGTATCGAAGGTGTGGACCTTGTCCTGTTGGAGCAGTCGTCTGACCCAGTTGGTGACGAAAGGCTCCCTGATTTTTCGCAGGCTGATGGGAAGCCCTTCCTGAACCCACTCCGCGCCGTAGCTTGCGGTCGCTCCGGGGCTTTCCTGTTCCGTGCACAGGAGGTGAATCCGGGGGGCGGTCTCGGCCGGGGTGTCTCCATTTGCGCTGCCGAGACAGCGCAGATTTTCCGAAAAGATCCTGAGGCTGTGTTGGGATTTCCCGATCAGGGTCGAGTCAAGAAATGCCCCCCGGTAGAAGCGGTGCACTTCGAGCTGAGAATTGTCCAGGACCCGTCCGAGGATTTCGAGCGGTTCAGCGGGTTCGCCGGGGACCGGCGAGGAGAGGAAGGCGTTGAAGGCCGGGGCGCTCGGCATGACGGTGAAAATCTGGAAGAGCTGTGCGTTGAGGGCCTGGTGGAACTTATCGTAGACTTCCCTCTGTATCGCAAATATGGGGACCGAGATATGGTGGTTTATCGGGAGCGACGGCCCGAAAAAGTGAAGGGTCCGGTCGTGTTCGTGAAAGATGTTTTCCTGCCAGTCGAAGTTGATCGCCTCTTCGAGTTGCTCGGCGAGCGAGGGGGGATAGTGCTCGCGGTGGACCGAGTAGTAAGTGCCCGGGACAAACAGGAGCAGGGCGCTTCCTTTTCTCGCTCTCGGCCTGATGTTAAGGAACTGGAGGTAGTCCAGGACGGAATCCCCTTCGGGCACCAGGTGCTGCTCCGCGGGTTCCATCTGCCACGAGCGCCATTTGCGGCTTGCGCGCAGCACCTCGATCCGCCGGGATTCCACATAGACGGCGCAAAGGCTTTTGGGTCTGTATCTGATTATGCCTTTCAGCATTATTGTTCCTCACTACGGGTGCTTAAAGGATCTTTCTGCTCAATACTTTGTACGCGCCCCGTTCCAGGGGGCTGAAGCGTACGATCAGACATACGCCGACCGAGGGCGGGCCGTTGGCGCTCATTCCGAAAGAAAGAATCCTATATACTCCGTTAGGCGCCCAGCTCACGGGCCTGGGGTCCGTCTCTTCATCCTGGAAACCGCGCGACGGATTTGCATTACTACCATATACCGTCAGCAGACTGAAAAGTGAATATTTACCGGGAATCACGAATTCGTTATAAACTTCGGGCACATCGTGAGCTTTCCTTCCGCCCTCCCTGCCGTACCCGTAAAAGAGCTGCTGTGTCACCCCCGGTACAAGGAGGAGCTGATCGAGGCTCGAAAGCTCGCCGTTAAAGGGGCCGAAGCCATGCCCCGACTTCTTGTAAGAACTGTCCTCGGCCCCGTGCATCCTGGGGGTGTCGTCCTGATCGATAAAGTCCATGATAATATCGGTGAGGCGTTCAGCCGAAATCTCATCGGCCCCGGCCCTCTCCAGTATCTGTTTTAACTGGGGCTGTCCCGCCTTGTTTACGTTCACCTTCCGGTCTTCGGGTTCGATGATGACGATGGCGCGGCCCGTGTGATATTCGACCAGGCGGGGTTTCCCGTCGGGCTGCCAGTTCAGGCCGGGGGCCTCGTCCGCGCGCAGGGGAGGAGGCTGGCCCATCCGCGCCAGGGCCTCGAAGCACCCCCCTGTCGCCAGGTAAAGCGCCTGGGACTTTCGAATGGACAGTATCTGGTCCTCGCCCTGGAGGCGCGTCTCGGCGCTGATTTGAAGGGCAAACCACATGATAAGGGCGCAAATCCACAGCACCGCGATAAGGACCACCCCCCTACGGTCCGAAACGACATCCGGGAGCGCGGCCCTCAGCGCTGACAATCGTTTCCCGAGGCCGCGGATCATGGGCGTCTCCCCGACTGTCTCGTAAAGGGGTTTACCTTGACGCTCTCGACGGTAAACGGCGAGTTGACCGTCAGCAACTGCGCGAACTGTCCCGCATCCCGTGTGGTCCACTGGAGCAGCACCGAGACGGGCGCATCGTCCGTCCGGTCCCAACTCTCCATGAACACGGTCCTTTCATGCCCGGCGTAGCCCAGGGAGAAATCGGCGAGATCGACCGTAAAGAACCGGAATTTCCCCTTGCCGCCGCGCGAAGGAGTTGCCTGCATGAACTCCTTTATGACCTTGGGATGATAAGGGTCCAACGGTATCTCCGCATAAAAGAGCGTCTTGGATTTCGGGTCATGAATATAGCGAACGGCCACCGGCACCCCCTGAGAGATGGCCTTCACCGAATGCGACGTGGCGAACGCCAGCGATTTGCCGTCACCGGTGAAAAAAGGGTGGGCGCCCTCCTCGAACTTGATGGGCGTTGGATCGAACTCGGCCAACTGGCGCTTGAGAAGGTCCACAAGCGCCGGGGCATGGTCGGGACTCCGGTTCTGGGTGCTCTCCCAGGCCCGGAGCGTAAAGGAAAGGCAAACCGACAGGATGCCGATAACGAGCGCGGATATCGCCGTGGCCAGGATGAGCTCGATCAGGGTAAACCCGGAGCTCTCACGAAGAGGCGCGGAAGGGGCGGCCGTAGAGTTGGGCTTTTTCATCGCTGCGTTCTTACTTGGGCTCGTCCGGGACCACCAGGACGCTGAACTCGAGGTATCCGCCCCGGTAGTCGAGCATGACGCGGTACAACTGACCGGGATTTCCAGCCCTCTTTTCACGAATCTCGACCGGTATGGCCCGGATGCCGACAACAGGCGAATCTCTAAGCTCCCCGAAGGCGATCCGGCCCTCGCCGATCTTCTTGGGGTCCGCCAGAATGGCCTGCGCGGCGGTTTCCAGAATGGGCCGTATCTGGGCCTTGTCTTTCAGGCGGAATTTGTACTGCATCGAGGAGGAAATGAGTCCCATCACCCCGCCGACAATCAAGGTCCCGACGATCAGGCTGACCAGCATTTCGAGCAGGGTGAACCCGCGCCGCCCCCTCTTGCCGCGAAGCCCCGGTCTTGCCGATATGGCCAACGGTGCGCTCATCTGGATTCCAACCTCGCGACGTTCACGGTCCCGAAAAGGGGGTGAATCGAGATGCGAAATGTCCGCGCGTTATCGAACACGACCTCGAAGTCGTTTCCGACGAGGCTCCCGTCCGGATAAAAGGTGATGAAGAAATCTCCGGATTCCGGGTCTCTTTCCAGTCGTTCGGAAAAGACTTGCACGTTTTGAGGTATGGGTTTTCGCGGAGGGTAGGCCAAATCGTAGAGGCGCTCCGCCCCGTTGAGCCTGAAGGCCACGGGCCGTCCCGAGTTTATGGCGAACAGGCGGGCGCGCTTGATCGTTTCGGTGAATTCCTGAAGAAAATCGTTGTCCTCGATCCTCTTCCAGCTCGATCCGACCCTGGGGGCGATCAGGGCGATCGTGACCGAAAGAATCAGCAGGACCACTATCATCTCGATCAGGGTGAATCCCCCGCCGCCCGCGCGGTGTCTATGCCTAGAATTTGATGTCATTGATTCCAAAAATCGCCGTAAACATGCTCATGACCATCAGGGCGATGATGACTCCCGTGGTCATGATGACTACGGGCTCCATGAGGGTCATGATGCGCTGAAGCGTTCTTTGCAGCTCTTTTTCGAAATGTTCGGACAGCCCGAGCAGCCCCGCGCCGAGGTTTCCCTGTTCCTCGGATATGCGAAGCATCGTTCCCAGGCGCGACGGAAAGACGGCATGGGTGCGGAAGAAATTGCTCATCGAGCGTCCCGCCTTGATTTCCTGGTGAAGAGGGGTAATCTCTTCTTTGAGCACGACGTTCATTATGAGTTCCTGCCCGAGGTTCAGCGCCCGGAGCAGCGGCACCCCGGATTCGAGCATGGTGCCGAGGGTGCGGCAGAGCCGGGTGAGTTCGCTGTGCAGGATGAGGTAGCGGGTAAACGGAAACCAGAACAGGAGCTTGTCGGTTGCCCTTCTCACGCCCGGCTGGCGCAGGAGGTACTTCCCGCCCCAGAACCCCGCCGCGATTATAAGCGGGATCGTCCATCCGTAGTCTTTCAGCCACGTGCCTATCTGGAGCATCACCTGCGTGACGAAGGGGACCTTCTGGTTGAGGTCGTGGAAAATCTGCGCGAACTTCGGGATGACATAGACGAGCAGGATCACCATCGAAACCATGCTGGTGCCGAGCAGGATGACGGGATAGATCATCGAGGAGATGAGTGTCTGGCGAAAAGCGCGGCGCTGTTCCATGTACTGCGCGAGGCGCTTGAGGATCGGTCCGAGGGTGCCGCTCGCCTCGCCCGCCCGGATCATGTGGTGCGACAGGGCCCCGAATACGTCCCGGAACTTGCCGAGCGCGCCGGAGAGGTCGCTTCCGCCCTGCACGTCTTCGAGCAGGTCCTTCACGATGCGCTGGAACCCTTTGTGCGTCTGGTTGGTGCTTATGAGCCCGAGTGCGCGGTCAACCGGAAGGCCGGCCAGGAGAAGGTCCGAGAGGTCGAAGAAGAAGCGGATGACATGCTCTTCGGGAATGCGCCGCCGCTGCTGGCTCTTTACCGCCTTGATCTTTACGGGAAAGAGCCTGCTGGATTTCAGCTTGCGCGCCGCGTCGAGATCCGAGACGGCTTCCATCACCCCCCGGTGAATCTCCCCCTGCGCGTCGCGCGCCTGATATTGGTAGAAGCTCATGGTTTTGCTCTCAAATTTAGGGATTCCTCAATCCTGCTACGACAAACTGGTGACCCGAAGCACCTCGGAGAGAGTGGTTATGCCTTCGACCACCTTGCGGAAGCCGTTATACGCCAGCGGCCGGTAGTCGAATTCGGAGGCGATCTGGGCGATGCTCCCCGCGTCCTTGGCCGCGACGATCGCCGACCGGACGGCATCGTTTATCTTGAGCATCTCGAAAATCCCCTGGCGGCCTTTGTAGCCGGTGTAGCCGCACCTGTCGCAGCCCTTGTTGTGATAGAGGGTTAAGGAAGCCGGCAGGTCGGGAAGTATTTGGCTTATCCGCCCGCGGTCAACGTCGCGCGCCTCGTAGCCGGTCTTGCAGTGGGGGCACAGGATGCGGATGAGGCGCTGAGCCATGACGGCCAGGAGCGAGTCGGCCATTAGAAACGACTCGATGCCGATGTCCCGCAGGCGCGTGATCGCGCCGGGGGCGTCGTTGGTGTGCAGCGTCGACAGGACGAGGTGGCCGGTCAGGGCCGATTCGATCGCGATATCGGCGGTTTCCTTGTCGCGGATTTCGCCGATCAGCAAGACGTCCGGGTCCTGCCGGACAAGTGAGCGCAGGGCGTTGGAAAAGGTCAGGTCGATCTGCGGCTTCACCTGTATCTGGTTGATGCCGTTTATCTGGTATTCGACCGGGTCTTCGACGGTGATGATCTTGCGCGTGACGGAATTGAGCTTTTTCAAAACGCCGTAGAGTGTCGTCGTCTTGCCCGAACCGGTCGGCCCGGTCACCAGGATCATCCCGTAGGGGCGCTCGATGAGGGCTTCGATGAATTCGAGGTCGTTTTTGTCCATGCCCAGGTTCGTGAGATTATATTCGACCCCCTCCTGCGACAGGAGCCTCAGGACGACGCTCTCGCCGTAAATTGTCGGGACGGTGGATACGCGGATGTCCACCTCGCGGTTTCCGAACCGGATCTTGATCTTTCCGTCCTGCGGGAGGCGCCGTTCGGCGATGTTGAGATTCGCCATGAGCTTGAGGCGGCTGATGATGGCGGGCTGCATGTTTTTTTGCGGCTGGTCGAGGTCGAAAAGGACCCCGTCCACCCTGGAGCGCACATGAAACGAGCGCTCGAAAGGCTCGAAATGGATGTCGGATGCGCGCATGTCGAGGGCGCGTGAGATCAGGACGTTTACGAGCCGGACGATGGGGGCTTCCTGGGCCAGGCCCTTGAGGTGCTCGAGGTTTTCTTCGTACCCGTCCGAGCCGATCGTGACCCCGTCGGAAAGGGCCTCGGCCTCGCGGGCCGCCGTGCCGTAGAGCCGGTCGATCGCCGTGCGGATTTCCTCGCGCTGCCCCACGCACAGGTTCAGCTCCATCCCGGAAAAATAGCTCGCGAGGATATTTATGATCGGGAGGTTCAAAGGATTGCTCACCACGACCCGCACCCGGCCGCTGTCCACCTGGATGGGCAAAACGGCGTGCTTGCGCAGGAAAAACATGGACACTCCCTCAAGGAGCACCGGTTTTTCCGGGTAGTCCTCGCGTTCGAGCAAGGGGATGTTGAGGTTTTTTGCCAGGACGCGCAGGATGCGGTTCTCGTCGGTTATCGCGATATTTTCGAAGACGTCCATCAACGGGAGTCCCTCGATAAAGCAGGACTCCCGCAACTGCCTGACCTGTTCGTCCTGCAGGTTGAATTCCTGACGGAATGCGTCCAATAAACAAGTTTGATTGCGCATCATGGGTCCTGAAATGGAGTTAAGACTCCCGGATTCGGAGGAAACGTTTCCAGCATAATTGTTCAGGGCGTGCTTTCCAGCCCGCCCGGGGTTGTCGAAGCCCGCGCCCCGGGCCGCTGTCTGAGTCCCTCTGTTTCAACAGAGTTGCCGGTCCCCGTGACCCTGAAAATACGCCCGACAAAGTTTAAGGATGTTTAACAAATTGCGGACTGAAAGTAAATTTCCGAAATCATGAGTTATTACGGTGTCGAACGATTTGCCGGGCCTCCAAAACGCTCCGGCGGGCGATTATTCACCCCCGTGCTGTTCCCCTGCCTCTGAAACGGAAATATAATCAATTGACGCGGAAAGAAAACGATCCGGCAATTCTTTTATCGGTTTTCGTTTTTTAAACTTTTCCATGGAGTTGACATCGTGGAGGATACCTTCTAAGGTTACGCATTTCATTTTCGGGGTGTCGAAAGAAGAGGAGAATAGATACATGGACTGTGACAAAAAATCGTGTTCAAGCTGCACGGGTCTGGACGGGAAAAAGAGGTCCAGGGAGGACCTGATCGGGTGCAAGCTCCAGCGCATAAAACACAAACTGGTGGTGATGAGCGGAAAGGGCGGCGTGGGAAAGAGCAGCGTCGCGGTCTACCTCTCGCTTGCGCTTGCGCAAAAAGGGTTCCAGGTGGGACTCCTGGACATCGACCTGCACGGCCCCAGCATTCCGAGAATGTTCGGAATGCGCGGCGTGCTCAACATCACGGCCGAGCGTGAAATCGTGCCGCATGAATATAGCCCCAACCTCAAGATCGTTTCCATAGAATCCATGCTCGAAGATTCGGATTCGGCCATAATCTGGCGCGGGCCGCTAAAACACGGCGTGATCGCGCAGTTTCTGGCCGACTGCCGGTGGGACGACCTGGACTTTCTCGTGATCGACGCGCCGCCCGGGACGGGCGATGAGCCTCTTTCAATTTCCCGGCTCATCCCGGGAGCGAAGGCGATAATCGTCACCACGCCCCAGGAAGTGGCGCTCGCGGACGTGAGAAAATCCATCAACTTCTGCCGGAAAGTGGGCCTGGATATGCTTGGGCTCGTCGAGAACATGTCGGGAATGTTCTGCCCGCACTGCAACGAATTCATCCCGATTTTCCGCACGGGCGGCGGGCTCAGGACCTCGGATGCCATGAAGGTCCCGTTCCTCGGAGAGCTTCCTTTCGAGCCCAGGGTGGTCGAGGGCGGGGACCGCGGCGTCCCGGTGCTTGAAGAGAGCGGGGCGTCTCCCTTTACGCTGGCCGTGGAGGAATTCGCGCAGGCGGTCTTGTCCCGGCTCGATGATACCGGCAAACTGGTAGCTTCAAACGAGTAATAAAGAGTCCGGCAAAAAAAGAGATCGGCAACCTCATTCGTGATCCATCTGTGCCGGTATGCATTCCCACGCCGGAGCATGGGAACGAGGAATATCTCGAAATCCACACAGTCTGCGTACGGCTCAGGATCTACGGATCGTCATTCCCGCGGCGCTTCTGGGCGGGAATCCAGCGTTTGCTTTGCGCAATAGGCCGAAGAGACGCTGGATTTCCGCCCAGAAGCACTCAAACAGGGAATGACGGTTTTGATGTCCCAGGCCGGACTTCCGTGAGGTTTGGGCAGTAGTTCATAAGGCTGTGCTCCGAGCTAAATGACTTATTTACGGAATAGTTCTAAACCTAAACTACCGAACAAGGGGTAAGGCGGGCCTAAACGATGTTAAAAATCTCATTTGACCAGGATTCACTGACCGAGGACCAGAAGAAAACCCTGCACGAGATGTGGCTGCGCTGCATGCGGCGCATCATCGTGAGTACGACGCTCGCGGGAAGCGGGCATCCGGGGGGGTCCATGTCCTCGCTTCACCTGCTTCTCATGCTGTACGCCACCATGTCCCACGACAGCGAAAACCCCTGCTGGGACGACCGGGACAGGCTGGTTGTCAGCATGGGCCACATCAGCCCGTCTATCTACAGCGTGCTGTGCGAGTACGGATATGCCCGGGAAGAGAGGTTTTGCGTCGAATTCAGGCGGGCGGGGTCGGCATTCACCGGCCATGTCGAGTCCTGCGTTCCGGGGGTCGAGTGGAACACCGGGGTGCTCGGCCAGGGACTTTCGGTGGGCGTCGGAATGGCGCTGGCGCTCAAGCTCCGGCAGCAGAAAAACCGCGTTTTCGTGATGATGGGAGACGGCGAGCAGCAAAAGGGCCAGATATCCGAGGCGCGCCGCTTTGCCGTAAAATACGGCCTCAACAACATGGCGTGCCTCATCGACCGCAACTACCTCCAGATCTGCGGAAGCACCAATGCCGTCATGCCGCAGGAAATCCGGGCCGAATACGCGGCCGCCCACTGGAACGTGCTCTACCTTGATGACGGCCATGACTTCGACCGGATATTCAAGGCCCTTCGGAGCATCAACCTCTACGAGGCCGGCGACCCCCGCTTCCCGACGGCGATTATCGCCCGAACCACCATGGGAAAGGGCGTCTCGTTCATGGAAAACAAGGCCAAATACCACGGGAGCACGCTCAACGAGGCCGACGCGGCCAAGGCCCTCGATGAACTCGGACTGGAAAACCCCATCCCGGCCCTCAAGGAAAAGCGCCGCGCCACTCTCGTTTTCGGTGAGCCGTACGGCCGGTCGGCGGTCTACCCCGAAATCGACGCGGGCGAGCCCCGGACCTACGGTCCCGGCGTTGTCACCGACAACCGCTCGGCGTACGGGGGGGCGCTGGAAGATCTCGCGCGCCTCAACAACGGCGGGCCGGCGCCGAAGGTGATAGGATTTAGCTGCGACCTCGAAGGGTCGGTCAAGATGGACGCCTTCCACAAGCTCTCCGAGAAGGCCTACTTCGAGTCCGGCATCCAGGAACACCACACGGCCACCATGGCGGGCGCGGCGAGCAAGGAAGGTTTCGCGTCCTTTTTCAGCACGTTCGGCACTTTCGGGGTGACGGAAGTCTTCAACCAGCTCCGGTTAAACGACGTGAACCACACCAATCTCAAGCTCGTCTGCACGCACCTGGGCCTCGATGTCGGAGAAGACGGCCAGACCCACCAGTGCATCGACTACATCGGGCTTTTGCAAAACCTTTTCGGTTTTTCCATATTCCTGCCGGCCGATCCCAACCAGACCGACAGGATCGTGCGGTATGCGGCCGAGCGGCCGGGAAACTTCTTTGTGGGCATGGGACGCTCGAAGATACCCCCGATCCTGGATGAGTCCGGGGCCCCCGCTTTCGCCGGAGAATACCGGTTCGTGCCGGGAAAAGCCGACAGGCTGCGAAGCGGCAGGGACGGGGCGATTCTTTCCTACGGGAGCATCATCCACCATGCGCTCAAGGCCCGGGATGAACTCGCCGCCAAACACGGAATCGAAGTGACGGTCCTCAATTTCGCCTCGATCAAGCCGCTAGATGTCGAAGCCGTCGAGCAAGCCGCCGCCACGGGCCTGATCATCACCGCCGAAGACCACCAGGTCGACACGGGCCTTGGGGCACGGGTCGCGACGGTGCTTGCCGAAAAAGGGCTCGCGTGCGGGTTTGTTCGCCTGGGCGTGAAAAAATACGGACTGTCCGGCAATCCCGAAGATCTCTACAGGCTGGAAGGGATCAGTTGGGAGGGGATAGTGAAAGCCGTTCTGCAAGATCGCTCAGCCGGGCGATCAAAGAAGTAAGCCTTTTTTCCATGAAGTCATCGCTGAACGGGTCCCGGTCCGCCGGGACCCGCGAAAGCGGCCCCGAGGGCAGAACGGGCTTTGTCGGGACAACGAGCGCCCCGAGCCCGCGCCCGAACCGCGCGTCAAGCAGCCGGTCCCTGAACTCGCCCAGCTTCCGGTTTGAAAACAGCCGGAGCAGCAAATTCTGGATGATGAAGCACCTTCGTATTCTCGCCACCGAAGGAAGCGGCCCGAGCCCCGCGGCACCCAGAAAATCGCGATAAATCGAGCTGATCCCGCCAAGCAACCCCGAATCTGCGCCGAACCTTTCGAGCAAGCCCGCATATGCCCCCGGATCGCCCTTACGGGGCAGCCAAAAGGCCTCCATTTCACTCTCGATCAGGCGGTGACACCCAATCGCGGAAAGTCCTTTCTTCGAGCAAAAATCAAGCGATCCGGCCAATTCGTTTATCACGGGATGCCACAGCGCATCGGCCAGAAAGTGCGAGGCAAACCCCATCCCCCAGGCAAGCGCCGCTTCCGGGACGGTCCCCGGGCCGGTGCGCGCCAATCCCGAGAGCCATTCGCGGATGGGCGCTATGCCGTTTCGCTCCATGAGTCCGTGCATCCGGTCCCCGAGCGCGCCCAGGGAAAAGGTGGGCAGGTCGTAGAAAAAGATGTCCGGGGAAACGGCCCCGAGAAAAAAAGCCGTCCGCTCGCGCGCAAGAGTCCCCGAAAGTGTTCCGGGGCTTTGGCGGGACCTCAGGTATTCGTCCGCAATGAGGAGGTGGAAGCGTTCCTTGGGCATGGGCGACCGGCTACGATTTTTCCGTGTCGTTTGATTGCGTGTAAAAGACCTGGATGGCCTCGGGGATCATCTTTCTCACGAAGGTGTTCCGGTCGCCCTCGAATTCGGCAAGATACTGGGTGTACTTCGGGTGTGCGGGGGAAAGGGCGGGGGACTGGTGCCGGGCCGCCGAGAACTGCCCGCGAAAATTCTGCACCAGGTCGAGCAGGGGGACGTTCAAAAAGGGGTAATCGACAAGCCATCCGAGGCGGTACATGGCCTCGAAACGCAGCAGGTCCAGCAGGAAGAGCGTGACGTCGGTCACGCCCATCTTGTTGTTGCTTTCGAGATAGTGAAAGCGCGGCCCCGCGCCCAGCCCCATGATCCCCATGATGATCTCGTAGAGGGCCATGGCCGAATCCTCGCCGCCCCGGATCAGGTATCTCACGATCGAGCTGTCCAGGTCCCGGATGGAAGTATCGTCCTCAAAATGCGTCCCGAAACGGCGGGCCCAGGGCTCGAAGCCCTTCTTCGCCGCCAGGTGGCGCTTGCGTTCATTCAGATCGAGTATCTTGGCCACTTGAAACCTCTACAGTTCGGTAGGTTGGGTTAAGCGATAGCGAAACCCAACATTTCCCGGAACACGGACCGTGCTTGTTGGGTTTCGCTATCGCTTAACCCAACCTACGGCTTGAAACCTACGATTGAAACCTCTCATGCGGGGCCGGTCTAGATTATATCGGCCGAAAACGTGAAAAGCTCTATGTCCCGCTCTTTCCAGGCGTTTTTGTGGAGCCCGGCTTTCTTGCAGGTCCATTCGAGAAACTGCGTCCTGTCCCAGCCCTGTTCCACGGCGACCTGCGGCAGGAGCAGCCCGGAGTGAAATCCGCTGCGGATGAGGAGCCCGTGTTTTCCGATCTCGATGGCGAATGGGTCGTGTATCCGCTCGAGCGGGGTGAGGACTGATATTTCAATGTCGATCCCCTCCAATTCATCGGGGGCCAGGGAGCAAAACCTCGGGTCGCCGAAAGCGGCTTCGACGGCCATTTTCTTGATTGTCTCACCGAGAGGGCCCCGTGCCTCAATGACGCCGATGCAGCCCCTGAGGTCGGCCCCCTTGTGGATGCACACGAACGCGCCCCTCGGTTCCATGAGTTTTTGCGACGTGACGGGAAGTTCCGGCATCGGTTCGCCCAGGCAGCGGCTCCGGATCGCGTGGTATGCAATCCGGCGAAGGGTTTCTTTGTCCTCTCGGGTGTACCCGAGGTCCGTTTCCGAACGGCGCGGATTTTCGGTTTTCCCCTTCCGGCCGGAGGCTTCCTCGTAGACCGCGGCGGCCATGTAGCCGACCACCCCTCCGCTCCTCTCGCCGGTGACGTCGCCCGAGTTGGCGTAATGGAGCACCTTTGCGCGTCCGGCGCCCATTTTCTTCGCCGCGAGCATGAGCGTCAAGACCGGCCCGGACCCGCAAGCCTCGCATTTGCGCCTTCGAATGTCCTCGGCGAGCCCGTCAGGGTCGAAGGTATCCACCCGGTTCAGGAAAAACTTGTCCAGCCGCCTGGCATCGTCGTAAGGATGATAATGGGACAGGTCGGTGCTGGCGACCAGGAGCACGCGGCGGCCTTCGCACACAGCCGCTATCGCGTCGGCCAGGGCTCGGCAGTTCTCGTAGTCCTGGTCCCCCATGATGATCGGAGCGAGGGTGAAGCGGGGCAGCACGGCCTGGAGAAAGGGGAGCTGTATCTCGAGCGAATGCTCCCGGTCGTCCGCGCCGGGCACGTTTTTTACCAGGGACGCGTACTGCAGGAGGCCGTCAATCAGTTCATGGTCCAGTGGGACAACGCCTAGGGGCGTCCTGTAGCCCCCCAGGTTGTAGATGCTCGACCCGGGGAAGCGGGCCTGGTGGCTCGGCGCAAGCACCAGGACGCGTTCGAAGGGATTTTGCGCAAGAAGTTTGTAGGCGTGGGCCGCGACGCCTCCCGAATACATATAGCCCGCGTGCGGACTGATGAGTCCGATGAGCCGGCCGTCGACGGCCGGAGGATTTGCCCGGTCGAGATAGCCCGAGATTTGCCTTTTCAGGCTGCCCGGGTCGCCCGGATACCAGGCGCCGGCAATTACGGATTCCCGAATCTTTTCGGTCGCCATAACTCACCTCCGGAGGCCCAACTCATCCGATCCTTGGCATGAGGGTCCATTTTATGAACCACCACGGGCTGTCGGGATTTTTGTCCAGACACACGATCCCGCCGTTTTGAAACTTAAAGACCCGCCTTTCGACAGAGCCCGTTATCAGGTAGTTCGCCAGCCTTTCCATGAAGGGCAGGTGTCCGACAAGCATCAAATTATCCTCGCTTTTCACCTGCTTTGCAACCACTGTGACGTCGTCGAGGGGGTCTATGCCGGAAGTCCGCTCGACTTCGCCGCCCGGCATAAGGGCTTCGGCAAAAATCTCGGCGGTCCGGCGCGCCCTCGTCTTCCCGCTGTGCCTGATTGCGGCGGGGCGGACCCCGTAGCCCTTTGCGACCCCGGCTATTCGGCTGACCTCGGAGACCCCTTCGGGCGAGAGCCCCCGTTCGGGGTCCCGGTCCTCGGGAAGGCTTTGTCCGTGCTGAACAAGGTATAGCGCCATGCTTCCTCCCTTCGCGGTGCGTGCTGAAACGGCGAAAACCACGGTCTCATTTGCGGCCGTGTCCGATAGTGCTTAAGAAATTGTAAATAGTGGTTAAGAAATTGTAAGAGGAAAAGGGATTTTTTCAAGATATTCCCGATGGGAAGGAAATTTGCGATGGAAGGTCTTTCCGGCGGGGAAAGCTGCGCACGAAGGCTAGATTTATGCGCATGGCGCGGAACTCCGCATCTTGAGGCGCTGGGTGATATGCATCGACGGCAAATGGCTCGATAAGAAAATATATGGCGCGTATGCGCCCGTGCCTTGAGCGCCGCGCCCTTCACTCAAGGTGGGTTGGGTTCCACGTGGGGCGGGCTTTCCAGGGGCAGGCTTTCCAGGGGCTGTTGCCCAAGTCAAAGTACGACGAATTGTTATACTTCAGGTCCGGGCGGCGAATTCTAAAGCCGTCATTCCCGCAAGGTTTTTGGGCGGGAATCCAGCGTGTTTGTTTTTGCAACAGTCTGGAAAGACACTGGATTCCCGCCTAAAAACACTGCGGGAATGACGATCCTTGGGGCCCGGGCTCAACCATGAGTGCATCACGGTTTACCGCAATTGACTTGGGCAACGGCCCGTCCAGCCTGGCCCCCGTCGAAGGGATCTATCCGTCCAGCCTGCCGCCCGCCGAAGGGATTCATGCCGCCCGCAGGGCGGCGATCGGGCCGTGCAGATCGAGCAGCAGCTTCCGAATCCCCGTTCCCGTCGGTTCGAAGCGGTAGGCCTTGTCGACCTCGATGGAAAGGGCGCCGGCCATCCCGGGGGGGTCCGCGGCGGAGGTTGCCAGAAAGAATTTCCAGCCGCGCTCGCGCTGTTCCCGCCCGATCATTCCGGCAATTTCCTTGTAAGTAAAATCGCTGCTGGCTCGGTCATGGCCGTCCGTCAGGACCACGACGACCACCTGCCCCGGTTTTTCGCCCTCGGGCGTTTTGCCCAGACGCTCGCGCACATAGCCGATAGTCTTGCCGACGGCATCCAGGACGGCATTGTCCCCGCCGGCCGTATAGGGATTGGCGTGGAGCGGCTTCACCTCGTCCAGGCTGCTCCCGTCGTAAATCAGTTCGTGCACGTGGTCGAAGAGCACCAGGGTGAGCTGGGCCCTGCCCGGCAATTTCTTTTGATCGCGCACGAAATCGTTTAATCCGGCGGCCGCATCATTCCAGATCACCTGCATGGGGCCCGCCCCGCTGACGATGAATACGATTTCCATAAGTCCATTGGCCGGCATTTGCCCTACTCCCCGCACCGGGCCGGCAGGGCCGGTCCCGCCGCTGCTCTGCCGAATCGATCTGCTCCCCCATGATTTAAAATAAACATTCGGGGCGGGCTGTCAGTGAGGGCAAATGTTGTAAAAAGAGGTACTTTGGCGTCGGCTCGTCCGGGCGGGGATCAAGGGGCTGTTGCGCAAAGAAATATCAGGCTGCGCGACCATGCAGCCGGACGTGAGTCCCCCTCCCCGCGATGGGAGGGGTTAGGGGAGGGTGTTGAATTCTCAAGTACTTACGACCCCCTCCCCCTACCCCTCCCGCCAAGGGAGGGGAG
>JBAQYM010000025.1:0-3122 GCA_049300095.1 Syntrophobacteraceae bacterium | reverse complement strand
GGTCTTCTCCCGCTGAAAAAACGGCATGCGTGATAGTACCGCAGGTCATCAATCCAAATACCGAAAAACCGCCTGTCCCGGCGGACTCTGCCGAGCAAGCCCAGCGGATTGGATCGTCCCTCGATGAACGGACCCAGAAGCTCGGATGGATCACGAAAACACTCCCACTCGCATTCACGGCAGTCGGCCTCCGGCTCCACGGCCGGCCGGCGAAGGTCCCAGAATTTTCCAAGGACTTCATTGCCTCGGTATCCACAGGGATAGGTGTTTCCGTCCCTGGAATCGATATAAAAGAAATCGATGCCTCCGAGGCAGGGATAGGAACGGTCGGCCGGATTTCGATAGTACTTGTGGAGTGAGCAAAGGGAGCTCAGGGGCGAGAAGATGCGTATCCGAGATCGAAACGGCTCTTTGGTATTTTGCGTTGCCCCAATTGTTTGCTAAATCAACCAAATAGAGCATATCCCTCCACATCCAGGTGGATACGCTGGAACAGATGCTCCGGATTCAATATCCCGTAGCAGCGTCGTTTAATCACCTTAATCTTGTTATTGAACCCCTCAACAAACCCACTGGTTTGCCGATTGACGAAGTAATTTGTAATCTCTTCCATTCTATCATCTAGTGTTGAAATGAATGTATCAAAACAGCTCAAACTAGATTGCTTAACGCTGGTAATCCAATTCTGAATTTTGGTCTTGGCATTAGATTTTTTGATATTCGAGTCAAATATACTTGTTAGTTCATTACATAAAGCATGAGCTAGACCAAGTGTAGGTATATGTTGGAATAAAGCATCCAATGTTATTTTTTCGTCGTCAGTAAGCTCTGTCTCACGTTTCCTAAGAGACCACATAACTCCTTTGAATTCCTTATGCTCGCTCTCTGGCAATTTGTCTTTAAGCAGTTTCATTTCTTTCTTGCGTACTTGTTCTAGACCCTTTCTGTACAACTTAGCAACATGAAAGCGATCGACTGTTATTCTAACTTTGCTCCCGAATACCTCTTTTGCAGCATTGATATAGCCGTCATACATATCAGTGCATACACACTTCACTTTCTTCCTTAATTTACATGGCATTCTTGACAGAAAAGCTTTTACATCCTCTTTCTTTCTACCTTGGATCACACCTAGTATTGCAAGGTGTTCATCAGCATATCCTGTTATGATTGTGACAAAATCCTTATGTCCTTTCTTCAATGATATCTCATCTATTCCTAGTGTCTTTACTGTTCCGATTTTCGACCATTCCACCGCATTACTGATATGACGGTTTATGATACCCATTATTGCTTCATATCCCAACTGCTCTTTAATGCTAATATCTGAAACTGTACTATTTATTAAGGATAGTAATATGTGCTCCTCATATCTTCTCGTCTGTGGACTCTTACGACCATACCAGTCGGCCTGTTGAGTAGTTGTTGGATTATTGTCGCAATCTTCACAAATATATCTTGGAGGGGTTAATACTATGAAAGTTTTTCTACCCCACATAGGTAAATGCTGTAATTTGATCTCTCCTCCATATCCGTATGGCTTGGTAATCCACTTGCCACATTTGTGGCAACGAGCACCTTTTACTGTACTCTTCACTATTATAATAATATCACCTTCTTTACTTATCTCAATCTTTTCAATTTCAATTCCAGGTATATCCAACAGAATATCAAACGTTACCATTATCAATCTCCTCCTTCAGGTTGACCAACCTTCTGCCAGAGGAGTAATATGCCACCATTTTTGCCTTTTGTCCCGTACTTTCTCGGGCTTTCTGAGGATGAGTACTCTCACACTCACTCATGCCTTCTGTACCAGTTCTCCCTTGGACGCTAAGTATCCGATTTATTGATTCTGTGCTGCAACGCTAAATCCCAGAGAACCGATTTGTTCTTGAACCGCGGAATACCGAGCAAGGAATATCGAAGTGCTCCCGTCACTTCCGCGGTTCGAAACTCCTTGTTCGATACTCGAAATTTCAAATTTCCTTGGCTAGGCTTTTCGGCATGACTCATACGTGTCAACGATAGGGTAACAGTCTGATACGCCAACCCGTCATTCCGGCGAAAGGCATTCTCGGACAAGCTCCTGGGAGATCGCGGCATCACCTCACCTGCTGCTCCAGACAATGGGCCAGCATGGCGAGATGGGCTTTTTCCTCGTCGGCGATCCGCAGCAGCACCGATTGGGTCGAGCCGAGCTTGCTTTCCGCCGCCATGCGAAGGTAGAGGTCCAATGCCTGGGTTTCGATCATCATGGCCAATTCCAGGTATCCGGAGACGGATTTCAGGAAGCGCTCGTTTCGGCTCACGAAGTCGTTCACGTCCACCCCGCCTTCCATCATCGCCGCCTCCGAGGCCCATGCCGCACCTGAAGTCCCTGGCACATCCACAGCCCTTGTCTCCCCCGCGGCCGCTAACTCCCCCGTGGCCGCCACCCCTTCCTTGCCGCCGGAAGCCTCCTCCATGGAAACAGCGGGCCCGCCATGCTCGGAGAGCAATTGGAGCAGGCTCCTTTCATGGCTCTCCTCGGCGCCGATCAGCCGGGTCAGGAGGGCCTTCAGATCGGGATCGCCGGTCTTGGCCCGCACATGCTCGTGAAACCGCTTGAGCCCTTCTTCCATCTGCAAGGCGACCATGATGACCTCAACGGGAGCCTCATCGCCTCGGATGAACTTGAGATGGAATTCCCTCGGTCCCGTTGCCGTGGGCTCCTCCCAGGCCTCGATCCCCCCCTCGAGCTGGTAGACTTCCCGAAACCCCTGGTTGGCCAACAACCGCGCGGCCATCCGGCTCCGTCCGCCCATGGCGCAATAAACGACGATGGGCTTCCCGGAGTCCAGCTCCGCCAGGGAATCGGCCAATTGGGGAAGCGGTATGAGCACCGCCCCCGGAAGATGCTGCTCCTCGTATTCGAACGGTTGCCGGACATCCAACAGGGTGTAGGCACCTTCCTTGTTCTTGTCGATGAGCCCCTTCACGTCATCGGGGAACATCGTTTTGACGCCGGCTGACGATTGCTTCGCTTGCATTTTCTCCTCCCTGCGCTCAAACGGGCTTTCCGGATCCGGCGGGTCCCCGCCCGCCGCGGCTGCCCCCGGAATTCGGCATGGTTCAGGAAC
>JBAQYM010000024.1:0-4814 GCA_049300095.1 Syntrophobacteraceae bacterium | reverse complement strand
GGGATCAACCCCGCCCCTACGAATTTGCGGTGGGTTTGATACCGCCCTTTGAACGTAGGGGCGGGGTTGATCCCCGCCCGGACTGCCGGAAGGGCAGACGCTGGCCATCTCGAATGTATTTTGTTTGAATCTGGGCACGGGAGGGAACTGTAGCTTGGGCAACAGCCCCGGACGGCACGACGGGCTATGTTTCGAGATTTTGACGGAGAGCCGAATTGAGATCGACGGAAACACCGGGCAAGGCACACGCGGGTTCAAGCGATCCGGGTCTTCGCCGCGTTTATGCCGACAAGGCCCTGGCGCAAATACCCCGCCTGCTCGGCAACCAGGACAGAAACCCCTTTTCGCCCACCTACGGATGCTTTCACCGGGACTACTGGCTGGACAAGGTATCCGATTTCCCCGACGCGGTGCGCCAGTTCGGCGTGCATGCCCTGGCCCTCGTCTACAGGCGCGACTTCCCGGGAAACATCTATAAAGGGCAGCCCAAGATCAGGGACTGGGCCATCGCCGCCCTGAACTTCTGGGCCGGCATCCAGCACGGGGACGGCTCGTTTGACGAGTTCTATCCCTACGAGAGAGGCTGGGTCGGACCGACCGCGTTTACCACCTTCACCGCCATCGAGGCCTACAAGCTTCTCGAGTCCGAGATGCCCGGCGAGATCGCCGCGAAGGTGAGGGGGGCGATTTTGCGCGCGGCCCGCTTCATCGCCGCCGGGGAAGCCGAAGAGGACCACCTGGCAAACCATCACGCGATGGCGAGCCTCGCCGTGTGGAAAGCCTACGAGATGTTCGGCGAGGGCGATCTCAAGCGCGGCTTCGAGGACCTGTGGCGCGGATTTCTGAGCTACCACAATGCCGCCGAGGGCTGGTCGAGAGAATACGACGGCGTCGATCCGGGCTACCTTTCGGCGACGGTGTCGTTTCTCTCGAAGATATACCAGACCAACCCGGACCCCGCGATTTTCGAGGTGCTCAAGCAGTCGGCCGAGTTTTGCAGCTATTTCGCCTACCCCAACGGGTTTTACGCCGGGAGCGCCGGGAGCCGGAACACGCTCCATTTCTATCCGCACGGGTTCGAGATACTGGCGGACAAACTGCCGGTCGCCGCGGCCACGGCCGAAAAGATGCTGAGGGGCCTTGCCGAGGGCAAGCTGGTGCCCCCCGAGATCATGTCCGACCGCTACGTTTTCTATCGCGTCCCGGAGTTTCTCCAGGCCTATCTCGACTACGGCGAGCGCCCGTCCCCGCTTGCGCCCCTTCCCTTCGAGCGGCCGCCGTTCAACCGGTATTTTCCGGACTCCCGCATATTCGTGTGCAACACCGGCCGATACCACATCGTCTCGAACCTTGCCAAGGGCGGCACGGTCAAGGTCTTCGACCGCTCCGACGGGAGGCTTTTGCTAAACGACTGCGGGATTATCGGCTGCCTCGAGGACGGAAAGCTCGTCACCTCCCAGTGGATCGACCCGGGCTACGAGTGCAAAGCGGGCGCGGGCGGCTGGGAAGTGCGGGGCAACCTCCAGACGGTCCCCTCGACGAAGCTCTTCACCCCTCTCAAGCAGATCGTCTTTCGCGGCGCGCTGGTCGCGCTCGGCCCGATCCCGGCATTTGCCCACATGCTCAAGGGGCGGATCCGAAAGGCGCTCATCCTGGGCCTGAGGTCGGTCCCGATTCGTTTCCGGCGGCAGATGATTATCGAGGGGGAGACGATACGGCTGGTGGACGAGCTGCGCGTGGAATCGGACGCCAAATTTAAATCGCTTTCCACGGGGGACGAGTTTTTCGTTCGCTACGTGCCCCAGAGTCGCTATTTTCAGTCACAGGAACTCGATATCAACGGATTTGTCGCGGACAGCGGGGCGATTGCCCGGTTGAACTCCTCGAAGAGTATCCGAGTTACGACGGTGCTGCGCGAGGGCCGAATCGAAAGAGAATGCGGCTCATGAGCGAGAACGGCGTCAACGTCGACACCCGGCCCGACGGGTCGCTGCTGAAACTGAGCGGCTGGGGGAAGGCAAAATCGGCGATACGGGGACTGGTGCTGATCGCGGTCACCCTGCTCATTTTCTGCCTCCTCTTCCGGCAAATCGACCTCGACAGCGTCCTCGAACTGCTCGCGGGGGTGCCCCCCCTCGTCTGGGTGAGCGCGACCCTGCTCACATTCTCGTTTCCCATCATTTCGGCGTTGCGCTGGCGCCTGGTCCTGCGCACCATGGGCTTCGACGTTCCCGTCGCGCGATGCCTGCTCATTATTATCGGAATCTGGCCGCTCAGCGCGATTTCCCCCTCGAAGGCGGGCGACCTGCTGAAAGCGGTAAGCCTTCGCAATGAAATCCGGCCCGCGATCGTTGCCGGGGGCGTGCTCGCCGAAAGGGTGCTCGATGTTTTGACGCTGGCCCTGCTTGCGCTCGGCGGAGGCCTGGTGCTCGGAGACGTTCGGATCATTGCGGTCGGAGCGCTGGCGACCGGGGGCATATCGGTTATAATTTTGATCGCCCACCTGAAGATCAAGCTTCCCGGAGGGCCGAAATTGCGGGCGACGCTCGAAGACCTGTTCCGGACCCTGACGACGCTTCGGTCGAAGCCGGGCCTGTTTGCCGGCATTCTTGCGCTCACCGCCGCCAATTGGATTGCGACAATCGTTCAGACAAAGGTGCTGTTTCTCGGCGTCGGCGCGGACGTGCCGCTGGGATTTACGGCGACCGCGCTGCCCGTTGCGATCTTTGCCGGCCTGCTGCCGATCACCTTCGCCGGCATGGCGACGCGGGACAGCGCCATGGTGGTCCTGTTCGCCGCCTTTGCGACGGCGCCCCAGGCGCTTGCAACGGGGATACTCTATTCTTTTTTCGGCTACTGGCTGCTCGCCGTGGCGGGCATACCCTTCATTAAAAGGGCCCTGAACCTGTGATGCGGGGCGACAGGTCCCGCCCGGACCCGGTCTTAGGAGCAACTTTTGCGGGAGCGCATCTCTCTCGGAGATATTTTACTCATTCTTGCGGCAACGATTGTTGCGCTCCTGGTTCACGGCTACCACAGCGGGATCGAAGATGAGGCGATCTATCTTCCCTCGATCAAAAAGATCCTGAACCCCAGCCTCTATCCTCACGACTCCGCCTTTTTCCTCGCGCAGACGAAATTCACTCTTTTCGACAAACTGATAGCGCTCCCGGTGAGCGTGATCGGCGTGCCGGTAAGCTTCGTGCTCTTCGGCACGCACATCCTCACTATTTTCATGGTCCTTCTCGGCTGTTTGCAGATGAGCCGCCTGTGCTTCCAGGACCACTACGCGCACTGGGGGTCGGTCGCCCTCGTGGGCGCTCTCCTGACCATCCCGGTAACGGGGACCGCCCTCTACATAATGGACCAGCACCTCCATCCACGGTCTTTGTCAACGGTGGCGGTCCTTTTCGCCCTTATATTCGCGCTCGAAAAACGCTATGCGCCGGCGGTTCTGTGTTTTATCGCCGGGGCCCTGATCCACGCCCAGATGACCTTCTACGGACTGATGCTGACGGCGTTTCTCGTGGTCAGGCCTCCGCGTCACGCATCGCTTGCCGTCGCGGCGGCGCCCAATTTCCTCAACGGGGTCACACCCGATGAAATCTGGATGCAGATTTCGGTTACCCGGACTCATCATTACCCGCTCAGGTGGCCCTGGTACGAGTGGCTGGGCGTTGTCGGCCCGCTGGTGCTCCTGCTCTGGTTCAGCGCCCTTCTCAAAAACGGCTCGTCTTTTTTTTCGCATCTTTGCAGGAGGACGGCCATATTCGGCGCACTGGCAACACTGGCCGCCGTGACCCTCACGGCCACCCCGCAGTTGCAGCGCCTGGCCAATCTGCAGCCGATGCGGAGCTTTCAGCTCATTTACCTGCTCTTTTTTCTGCTCGCGGGGGGACTTATCGGCCGCTGGATATTGAAGGACAAACCCCTGCGCTGGGTCATTCTCTTCCTGCCGCTGTGCCTGGGGATGTTTGCGGCGCAGCGCGCCGAGTTTCCCGCCGGCTCCCATATCGAATGGCCCGGAACGGTCTCTAAAAATCCCTGGCTCCAGGCCTTCGAATGGGTTCGCCTCAATACGCCCAACGACGCGTACTTCGCGCTCGATCCCCACTACATGAAGAACCCGGGCGAGGACTTCCACGGGTTCAGGGGGCTGGCCGAACGGAGCATGATGTCCGACTACGTGAAGGATATCGCCGTGGTCGCGCTGTCGGCCACCGCCGGGACCATCGGCGCGGACAACGGCAGCGCTCCCTCGAGCCTGCCGGTGACGTGGGTGGAGCACATGAAGGCGCTTCGAGGATGGAAGGACTTCAAACTCGACGACTTCAGGCGGCTCAAAGACCGCTTCGGCGTGACATGGGTCGTGCTCGAAAAACCGGGCCACGACGACATGCCGTGCCAGTACGAAAACGAACGCCTCAAGGTTTGCCTCATACCCTGACCCGGGAGGCCTTGCCCAAACCGCGGGTCCCGTCCCGGGGGGAGAATTCAACCCGAATTCATTCGAGATGGTCAGCCCTTGGCCTTCCGGCAGTCCGGGCGGGGATCAACCCCGCCCCTACGTTCGAAGGACGGCATCAGGCCGCCGTAAATCGTTGATACATCGTTTTTCTCATGCTCGGTCAGGTACACGTTCGAAGGACGGCATCAGGCCGCCGTAAATCGTAGGGGCGGGGTTGATCCCCATAAGCGCTTGAATAAGAAAAATGATTAGACACCAATTAGGATATTACTATCAAAAGTTCGTTTCCGGCTATTTTCCATTAACCTCATTCTTATTTGTGGCCATCTTTTGATCGTTTGGACCA
>JBAQYM010000023.1:0-1929 GCA_049300095.1 Syntrophobacteraceae bacterium | reverse complement strand
GTGATCCTGGCCTATGTACTGATCCAAGCTCGGCGGCAGAAATGTCGTTTGGTGCCGGTCTGTTCCCCATCGATATGCCATAGCCCCTCCTGTTCAAGGGCGAATATAGCACATAATGCTACGATATGCTTGAATAAAGCGCCAAATCCAGTCAAATTTCAGGACTCCAATTACGACACAGTCTCGAAAGCCGGAATGACGAGTGTGACGGTCCCAATATCATGACCTCAGGAAACACCGCACCACCTGTGGGAGCGGCTTTCAGCCGCGAGAGGGACGAGCCGGCACCAGGGAATCGCGGCTACAAGCCGCTCCCACACTTCCCTCTCCCACACTTCCCTCTCCCACACTTCCCGCTCCCACACTCCTCGCTCCCACACTCCTTTCTCCCACACTCCTTTTAAAACACGTTAAAAAAACACGAACGTTATGAGCACAAAAATGGGGGTTAAAATCAGTCCGGAATACACCATGTACCCGAAAAAATGAGGCACTTTAACTCCCTGTTCCTCGGCGATCGCCTTCACCATGAAATTGGGCCCATTCCCGATGTAGGTGTTCGCCCCCATGAACACCGCCCCGCAGCTTATCGCCACCAGCAAGTCCGCCCTGACACCGATACCTGAAACAATGACGCCCGTCTGGCCTGCCGCCCTGGTAACCCCCTCGGCCAGGCTGGCCAGGGCGAGGTAGGTCGGAGCATTATCCAGAAACGAGCTGAGCCCTCCAGTGACCCAGAAAAAATGCCACGGCTCGGTAAGCCCCAGCGCGGCCCCCTTTGTGCGCAACAGTTCGAGCAGCGGCACCATTGTGGCGAATATTCCCGCAAACAGAACGGCGACTTCGATAATGGGATGGTAGGTGAACTTGTTTTCGGCGCGAATTTCCTTTCGTGTCACAACTATCGAAAGCACCGTCAATGCCGTCAGGACCAGTTCACGATAGGGCGCCGGGACCTGTAGAAAGATTGCCAGGATCACGACGGCAAGAAAGATCAGGTTTATCTTCCCCGTTACCGTGATCGGCCGCCGCACCGCAATGTCCCTCTCGATATCGGCCTTTTCCTCCCTGCCGTAGCAGATAGTGTCCCATATAAAGAAGATCACCAGCAAAATCCCGACCGCCGTCAGCCACTGCGGGATCAGTTGGAGGGTCCAGGTGAAGGGGACGCCCCGCAGATAGCCCAAAAACAAGGGGGGATCACCCAACGGGGTCAGGCTGCCGCCGATGTTGGACACGATGAATATGAAGAATATCGGGATATGCGCGACATGCTTCCTCTCACTGATGGTGTACAGCAGGGGCCGGATAAGCAGCATGCTGGCCCCCGTTGTTCCGACCAGGTTTGATATGAGCGCGCCGACCAGAAGGAATGCCGAATTAACGGCCGGGGTCGCCCGCAGGTCTCCTTTCACAAGAATTCCGCCGGAGATGATGAAAAGAGAGGCGAGCAGCAGGATAAAAGAGACGTACTCTTCAAGGGTGGTGAGCAATGAATGTGGCTGTTGAATAATCGTGAAAACCAGCACCGGCAGGCTCACCGCAAAAGAAATGAGGGCCTTGTTGCGGTTCTTGTCCCAAAAATGCGGAACGGCCAGGGGCATTATTGCAATGAGAAGCAGCATCAAACCAAAGGGAAAGCAAATCCAGATGGGAATATCCATAACGCCGGAGAACCTCGTTTTTCGTAAACCTTCACCGCGGAAGGCGCGGGGAACGCGAAGACGCACCACGCCTAAAAACGCGGCAGGCAATACACTCGTCCCGGCCGCGGCGGATCACGCACCCGCATCGCGCGCGCCATCAGACTGGAAGCCCAGCCCGAGCCTGGTACGGCCCCACCTCTCCCGGCAGTCCGGGCGGGGATCAACCCCGCCCCTACGCCCGTCCACGATACGAATTGGCGCCACCTCGTAGGGGCGGCGATCA
>JBAQYM010000022.1:0-45201 GCA_049300095.1 Syntrophobacteraceae bacterium | reverse complement strand
TGGTCCAAACGATCAAAAGATGGCCACAAATAAGAATGAGGTTAATGGAAAATAGCCGGAAACGAACTTTTGATAGTAATATCCTAATTGGTGTCTAATCATTTTTCTTATTCAAGCGCTTATGGGGTTGATCCCCGCCCGGACCGGCCAAAGGGAGGACCCCGCTTTCAATACCCTGCCATATGAAGAGTATTACCCTCAGCCCTCGGCCTCCATTACCGTAATGGTGATGTAGGTGCCCGTTCCCGCGTGGCTGTGGATGGCCCCCTTCCTTGCGTTCGCAACCTGGAGGGAGCCATCGCCGAAGTGGCGTCCGATATCGTTTTGGATCTGCCAGACGGCAAAGACCGCCTGCATGAGACCGGTCGCGCCAACCGGATGCCCGCAGGCAATCAGCCCCCCGGACGGATTCACCGGGCACTCGGGGGGCGATTCGAAATTCACCCCGTATTCGATCCCGGGCATCGCCGTTTTCCCGCTCGCCGCGAGGGGACCGCCCTCGCCGTAGCGGCAAAGCCCCATGTCCTCGTAGGTCTGGATTTCCGAGGAAGTGTAGGCGTCGTGGAGTTCGATAAAATCGAATTCGCGCATCGGATCGACCACGCCGGCATTTTTGTAGGCCATGTTGGCCGCGCACCGCCCGGCCCGGAAGCTGTGGACCCCGGGGTAGCGAAATCCGCGGTCCCAGAGTTCGCGGTAGTACGCGCGGGTGTCGTCGGAACCCTTTTCGAGTTCGGTTGCGTAATGTTTCATAAAATAGTCGTAGCCGCAGTGGGGGCGGTCCGCCATGCGCATCGCGTCGGTCCCCCTGCCCACGCCGGTTATCTTGACAAGAGGCCTGGGGACCAGCGCCCCCGCCGCTTCGAGCCGTTCGAGGCCCTCTTCCGACGCCAGGATGCAGGCAGCCGCGCCGTCGCTCATAACGCAGATGTCGAGCCTCGTGAGCGGCCAGGCGATCATGGGGGCGTTGCGCACGTCGGCGACGCTTAGGCGCTGCCGCTTCTGGGCATACGGGTTGTGGAAGGCGTTCCTGTGGTTCTTCACGGACACGTGCGCCATCTGCTCGACCGTCGTCCCGAAGTCCTTCATATGCCGGGTGACCATCATGGCGTAATAGCCGCTGTAGAACCCGCCCACGGGGTAGTCGAAGCTCACGTCCGAGGCCAGGGCGATGAATTCGTTGCCCTTCCAGGTCTCGACATGGCTCATGGTCTCGAACCCGTAGGCGACGCACACGTCCATGTGGCCGCTGGCAACCGATTTCCATGCCTCCTGGAAGCAGATGCCCCCCGTCGCCCCTCCTCCTTCGACCCTGTGGCTCGGTTTGGGACAGAGCCCGAGGTAGTCCTGGGCCATGATCCCGGCCATCAACTGGCGCGTGAAATGGTCGCTGAAATAGCTCGCGACCGAGCCGTCCACAATCTCGGAAAATCGTTCGAAATCGAGGCCGATGCCGGCGATCGCGTAGTCGTAAGCCTCTTTGACAACGGCCTGGAAAGTCTTGTCCGGGCGAGCCTTGGCGAACTTGCTCACCCCACCCGAGACGGCGTAGACATTGCGCATGGATTTTCTCCGGATGAAAGCCCGTGGATGAATGCATTTAAAGCGGAGTACGTCACCCCCGAGAGAGGAATGTAAACACGCAACCGGGGCGGGGCAACCGTCGATAGAATCACACTGAACCGCGTAGCGGCGAGGGGGGCACAGTGCCACACGCTTTTGAAGAGCATCGAAGGATGAGACCAGTTATGGCGCGGTCTCCTGGGGCTGTTGCCGAAAGTCGTATGATCTAAATGAGTGTTGCGCGCCGCCGTGCAAGACACCCGGAACAAGGCTGTGGGAGCGGCTTGTAGCCGCGATGGGCCGGCCAACGCGGCGAAATCACGGTTACAGCCCCGGGCGTTGTCGCGGCACCGGAATCCCCGGCCATGGCATGCTCTTCGCGGCTACAAGCCGCTCCCACCGGGGTATCGGGTTGCTTGAACTGTTACCCGCGATGGTTTGCAATTCTTTTGGGCAACAGCCCGTCCTGACCGCGCCAGTCTCTCGACCGAAGGTCTCCAGCTTACCACAGGACCGGGTAATCTCTTTGGGAGACCTTCGGTCAGGCACGGTGGCACGGTCGGGAGACCATGCCACAACGGGCTTTCCAACCTGCCCCACATGATTTGAGAATGAGACGGGCAGGTCCTTTTACCCGGACTTCAGCCGCTCAGCGCATCCAGGGTCTCCCAGCGCTTGTAGGCATCTTCGAGTTCCCGCTCGACGGCTTCGAGCCGGGCCTTGGCGCCGGCAATCTCGGGTCCGTTCAGCCGGTAAAACGAGGGGTCGGACATCGACCGATACAGATCTTTCTGCTCGGCTTCGAGGTTTTCGATCAGCTCGGGCAGGGTTTCGAGTTCGCGCTGCTCCCTGAAGCTGAGCGTTTGGCGGGATTCGCGCCGGGGCCTCTGCCGTTCCGCCCGGGGGGCTTTTTCCGGCTTGACCGGGACGGCGGGTATTCTCTGGCGCAGCCAGTCGTCATAGCCCCCCACGTATTCGCCCACCCCGCCCTCGCCCTCGAAAACCAGGGTGCTGGTCACCACGTTGTTGAGAAAAGCCCGGTCGTGGCTCACCAGGAACAAAGTGCCCGGGTAATCGAGGAGGACATCTTCGAGTAATTCCAGGGTTTCCATGTCCAGGTCGTTTGTCGGCTCATCCATGACGAGCACATTCGACGGTTTTACGAAAAGCCGCGCCAGCAGCAGCCGATTGCGCTCCCCGCCCGAGAGGATGCGCACGGGTGAGCGGGACCGTTCCGGCGAAAACAGGAAATCTTCCAGGTAACCGATGATGTGCCTCGGCCTGCCGTTGAACGTGATGGTGTCGTTTCCGTCGCCGACGTTTTCCAGCACCGATTTGTTTTCGTCCAATTGCGCCCGGAGCTGGTCGAAATAGGCCGTTTCGAGATTGACGCCGTGGCGCAGCGTCCCTTCCCGAGGCGGCAGTTCGCCGAGAAGAAGGCGCAGGAGCGTGGTCTTGCCCGAGCCGTTCGGACCGATGATTCCAATTTTATCGCCGCGCATGATGATGGTGGAAAAATCGCGGATGACGGATGCCTGGTCGCCGTACCCGCAGCTCACGTTTTCCGCCTCGATAACCAGTTTACCCGAGCGGGCCGCCTCCTGCGTGTTCATGCGGGCGGAACCCGTGATTTCGCGGCGCGCAAGCCTTACTTCCCGCATTTTTTCAAGCTCGCGCACCCTGCCCTCGTTTCGCGTGCGCCTCGCCTTGACCCCCCGCCGAATCCACACCTCCTCGCGGGCCAGCAGCTTGTCGAAGCGCTCCCGATGTCCGGCTTCGTCCGCAAGGGCGGCCTCCTTGCGCTTCAGGAAGCCCTCGTAGCCGCACGCGAAATCGATCAGGCGTCCCCGGTCCAGTTCCACGGTGCGCGTCGCAAGCTTTTGAAGAAACATGCGGTCGTGGGTGACGAAGAGCAGGGTCCCGCCGTACTTGAGCAGGAATTCCTCCATCCAGCCTATTGCTTCGATATCGAGGTGGTTGGTGGGCTCATCGAGCAGCAGGACATCCGGGTCGCGGGCCAGTCCCCTTGCGAGCATCACCCTGCGCTTGAGTCCCGCCGAAAGGGTTTCGAAACGCGCGGACGGATCGAGTTCCATGCGCGAGATGGTCTTTTCGGCCTGAAGGCGCTTGTGTCCGTCCGAACCGCCGCGCGGACCGTTTTCCGCCGCGCCCGGTCCGCCGGCCACGATGTCTGAGATCGCGCCCTCGATCCCCCCCGGCACCTCCTGGGGCAGGAACGCGACCCGCACGCCTGTCCGGTATATGATCTCGCCCTCATCCGGAGCGAGCTCCCCGTTCAGCAGCCGCATCAACGTCGACTTGCCGGCCCCGTTCCTCCCAAGGAGGCAGACCCGTTCTCCGGACTCGATATGAAAGTTCACGTGGTCGAGCAGCAAAGGCCCTCCAAAGCCAATGCACACGTCACGCATGCCGATCAGCGCCATTCCGCTTCAATTCCTTTGGATTTCAAAATAATTGCATAACGACCGGGTGCGTCCCGGCGGGTCCGCTCTACCCGGCTTCACTTCCCAGCCTGAGTTCGGGAGGCGGCGAACACACGATTTCAAGATGTTTTCCGGTTGCCGGATGGCGCAGCCTGACGCGCTCCGCGTGCAGCAGGTAGCCGCAGTCTCCCGGCAGCGCCCCCGCATCGACGAGCCCGCCTCCGGCGCCGTAGAGCGGGTCCCCGATAAGCGGGTGCCCCGCCGCGGCAAGGTGGATGCGAATCTGGTGGGGCCTTCCCGTCTCTATTATAACCTCCAGGAGTGATGCATCCATGCGGCGCTCCAGGACGGTGACCCGCGAGAGAGCGTATTTTCCGTCCGCCCGGGCGGCGTGGACCGATCCAAGCTTCGGGTGCGGCACCGGGCCGATCCGCGCCTCGATCGAGAAATTCTCCGTGGCCGGTGTGCCCGACGCCAGCGCCCGGTATATTTTGATCACTTCATTTTGCCGCCAGGCGGCGCAAAGGGCTGAGCGCGCCCGCGCGGTGCGCGCGAACAAAACGACGCCCGAGGTCCCCCGCCCGAGGCGGTGTACGGGCGCGGCTTCAGGGTGGCCCTTCCGTACGAGAAAAAGGAGTGTGTGTTCGAGAAATCCCGCCCCGGGGAGCGTGGGAAGCCCGCAAGGCTTTGCCACGGCGAGCAGGTCCTCATCTTCGTGGAGAACGGAATGGGCAAGCGGCGCGTCCGGCTCTTCCCAGGGCGGACGCTTCCAGAAAAGCAGGTGACCCGGCTTCAAAACGGCATCGGAGCGGGCCTCCAGGCCATCAAGGTATACCTCGCCCCTTTCGACGCGGTCCCGCCATTGCGCCTCCGAAGAATGGCGGTAGGTCCGGGTCAGGTAGGCTATAACGCTGAGTCCGCTCCCCTGCCCTCCTATTTGCTCGCGGTACTCGAATCCGTTATTCAGGGCCGGTCCTTTCCTCTCGTGCCGCGGTCTCGCGCGGAATCGCTCCATGGGGCGCTTCGTGGCGCCAACCGGTTTTTACCCCGCCGCGAACCCGACAGCAAGGCATAAGCCTTCAAAAGCTGTGGCCGTTCACCGCGGAGACGCGGAGGACGCGGAGACAAAAGAGCAAGTTGAAATATCAGCCATCAGGCCTGTCAATTCAAGAACTGAGGCTGATGCCCGCTATATGATATATCATGACACGATACCTCGTCCGTGTGTTTTTCTCCGCGCCCTCCGCGTCTCCGCGGTGAACGGCCCTCAAAAGTCCAGTAAGATGAACGCCCGGATATGATAACCCTTACCCCCGTGGAAGCAACACAGCACAGGGACCGGGTCCGGGCCCGCACCTGGTGCAAAGTGCACCACCACGGCGCAAAATGCCTCATCCGTGTAACTTTCCGGAATATTTATAATTATTTGACCCCCAAAAGATAGTGATGCAATCTGCACCGTTTTCCCCTGCCCCGCCCCACGCCTCCAGCAGGCGGCATCCCGGTAAATATTCATAAAAACAGTTACTTACAAATGTTTTTCAGAAAAGAAACGTCCTGGCCCGGTTCCTGCTCTATTGGAGAACAAACGCAATCGTATGACGCAAGAAACTGCATCCAAGGCCGATTTTACCTTATCCGCATAGAAGGAGGACCGTTATGGACGCAAAAGATCACAAACGAACGCGGGCGGTGGTTTTTTCGATGGAAAACGACCAGTGCGTCTGGAGCAAGGCCGATGTGATCAAGCCCACGAAATGCATCAATGCCTTCGACTGTCTCGGATGTTCCCTGGACCAGCGCGTCCTGTCGGCTTACGACGAGCAGCGCAAGGCCGCCGGACAGAGCACCGCCCGACCGGCCAGGATGATGCTCATGATGAAGAAGGGCAAGTGCCGCCACGCACTGAGCGGCCGCGTCGACGCGGGTTCCTGTTCGCACGGGTGGGACTGCGAAACGTGCCCCTTCGACCAGATGATCGAGGACACGAGTTACCTGCCCAACCGAAGGCGGCCCGTGATCGACAAGATATCGGGTTTCGACGTGGCCCGGAACTACTATTACCACCAGGGCCATGTCTGGGCGCGGGTCGAATACGGCGGCCTGGTGCGCGTGGGCATCGACGATTTTGCCTCCCGGTTGATGGGGCCCCAGGATGAGATCGACATTCCCGGTCTGGGATCGACAGTCGGCCAGGCCCGTCCCGCCGCCGTTTTGAAGAGGTCCGGCAAGGAAGCCGCGACCCTGAGTCCGGTGGACGGGAATGTGGTGGCGCTCAATCCCAAGGTTGTGAAAAAGGCGGCCCTGGCCAACGATACGCCCTACGATGACGGGTGGCTGATGGTGATCCAACCCAGGGAACTTCGCAAAAACCTGAAAAACCTGAATTTCGGCTCGGAGAGCCTGCTCTGGATGGACGGGGAAGCCGCCAGGTTGAACACGATCCTGGGCGTGGGGCCCCTGTATCCCACAGGTGGTGAAGCCGTCAAGGACATTTATGCGGCGGTGCCGGAAATCGGGTGGGACCGGCTGGTCAAGGAGTTTCTCACCTAGCTTCGCAATAACCACACACCGGGCGGGGGAAGGATTCCGGGCTGTCGCGCAAATCCACGAAAGCGAAGGAACCGCGACAATGGCGGACAGGGGGCTCCCCTTTCCGGTGGTGGGAGGGGCAGGGAGAGGGGATGGTCAGTACTTGAAAATTCGACACCCTCCCCTGACCCCTCCCGTCGCAGGGAGGGGAACCGCCGCCTCGCCCGATTCCCGGCAGCCTGCATCTTGCCTGCGCAACAGCCCGATTCCCCCGCGCCCGCGGGGTTTCACTCACGGCCGAATGTATGCTTGAGGCTGCGGGCGATTTCATACTCGCAGGCGCTGCAGAATCTCAGAGGAAGGCGGTCGAGTCTCTCGAGGTTGCTCGAAAACACCATCAGGCAGTCCGGGGCCCTGCAATGCCCGACTCCCAGGAGATGCCCGGTTTCGTGCAGCCCGATCTTGGCCGCCCGCAGGTACAGGCGCTTGGGCTCCCCTCCCCCGAGCCGGTGGAGCGAGATCACGGCGGCCCTGCCGCCAAGCTGGGATTCTCCGTACACGTACTTCAGGATCGGCGTGCAGATGTCGAATTGAACAACCCCCAGTTTGAACCTCCCTCCCCCGGCCATGTTTTCTATCGACTTGATAATCTTTGTGGCGGCATACTGCCCGCGAAGGGGCAGGTAGGTCTCCTCCGGTTCAGGAAGGGGCGCATGGATAGCGGCATTCAGTCCCATAATGGTCTGGATGTTTGCCGCGATAACGGAGACCGCCATGGGGTCCACCACCCCCAGGGGGATAATGTCCACATGCTCCGCGTGGGATTGTCGGGTTTGTTCGCGCGCCAAATGCCGTTACTCCCGGACAGAGGACAGAGGACGGAGGACAGAGGACAGAGGACAGACAAGAACATGTTTCCGGGTGTTTCGCCTCCGCCTGTCCCGCTCACCGGTCGCCTTTCACTGTTCAATGCGCACTGTTTCTCCGCGCCCTCCGCGTTTCCGCCGTGAACGCTTGTGAACCCTTACGAGCGGCCAAGGCTATATTGCTTCATCTTGCGCATGATTGTGCTTCGATTGACTCCCAGTTGTCTGGCGGCAAGGGCGATATTGCCATTGCAGGCATCCAGGGTGTCTTTGATATGCTTGATTTCGAGTTCCTGCAGCGTCATCGACCCCAGAGGACCCACGCCGGCCCGGGGGGTCAGGAAAGTCAGTTCTTCCGCGCCGATGACCCTTCCCCTTGCGATCACGACGGCCCGCTCGATGACGTTTCGCAGCTCCCGAATGTTTCCCGGCCACGGATAGGAAGTCAGGAGATCAATGGCCTTCTGGGTAAAACCTCCCAGATGCTTGCCGGTTTCCTCGGCGTAGAGCCGAAGAAAATGCTCGGCCAGCACGGGGATGTCCTCCAACCGCTCACGCAGGGGCGGGATGTCGAGGGTGATCACGTTGATGCGATAGTAAAAATCCTCCCGGAACAGGTTCTCCTTTATCAGACCGGGCAGGTCCCTGTGGGTGGCGCAAATGAGCCGAAATTCCGAATGAATCGGCTGGCTGCCCCCCAACCTGATAAAAGTCTTCTCTTCCAGCGCGCGAAGCAGGCTCACCTGCATCTTTGAAGAAATCTCCCCCACTTCGTCGAGAAAAAGCGTGCCGTTGTTCGCCATCTCCAGGCGGCCCCGCCTGGCTTTGACCGCGCCGGTGAACGCCCCCCTCTCGTGCCCGAACAACTCGCTTTCCAGGAGCGACTCGGACATGGACCCGCAATTGAGCGCCACGAACGGACCGCAGGACCGCTCGCTTCTATAATGGATGGCCTTGGCGACCATGTCCTTCCCGACCCCTGTTTCTCCGGTAATCAAAATGGGCGCGGACGACGGGGCCACCTCCTCGATGGTGGCCAGGACCTGCCGCATGGGCTCGGAATGGATGATAAAAACGTCGAAAAACTGCTCGTTGCGGTCGACCAACTGCTCCTTGAGGGCGATATTTTCATCCTTTAAGGCCTTGTGCGCCAGGTAGCGTTCCATCAGCATCGAGAGTTCATCGGGATCGAAGGGCTTGCAAAAATAATCCATGGCCCCTCGTTTCATGGCCTCCACAGCCGTCTGTATCGTGCCGTGGGCGGTCATCATGATCACCACGGCATCCGGCTGCCGTTCTTTCAGCCTCGAGAGGAATTCGATCCCATCCATCCCGGGCATTTTAATATCCACGACGTAGATGTCAAAAAACCTGTCCTTGAGACGTACGAGCGCGTCGGCGCCGGAATTCGCCGTTTCGACATAATAGCCATCGTTGACGAACCATGCCTGGAGCGACTCGCAGATGGTTTCTTCGTCGTCCACAATCATGATTTGCGTCGACAGCTTCATAGGGGGCCCCCTTCTCTCATAGCGAATGGATTCCGACCGAAAATGCGTTACTCTTTCCATTCCCCACCGGTCATGAGCTTCCAGTTTTTACAGGTATCTGAAAGCCGCCGGCAACGTCGCCGGTCACAAGGATTTGCGGGGTCCTTCGCCTTGGCTCCCGTGGGAGGGTTTGGGGTAATTTCGGCCGATTAAATTTCTATGGACAATATACGGTACATGCGCGCCCCGGAGGGGGTATGGACCAGGACTTCATCGCCTTCCCGCCGCCCCAGCATGCCGCGCCCGACGGGGGAATCCACCGAGAGCATGCCTTCGGCAATATCGGATTCCCAGGGACCGACCATCACGTACCGGCAAACCTCACCGGATTCAAGGTTCTCGATCGTTATCGCGGTCCCGAATCCCACCTGTTTGAAAAAAAACTTGCGGCCGACGACGATCTCACAGTGCGCGAGCTTTTCCTCGATGTCGTTGATCTTTCTCTCCATGCCCAACTGCCGTTCCCGCGCGGCGAGGTATTGCTGATTCTCGATCTTGACGCCATAGCCCCTGGCTTCACGCAAGTCGTCCAGCACCTCGGGGCGCACCACCCTGCGCAGGCGCGCGAGCTCCCTGATGAGGCGGCGGTATCCGGTTCTTGTGATTGGGACCTTACGCATGGCTGTTATCTGAAGAAACTATCCGTAATTTCACCCTTTTCCAACTTCGCCCGGAAAAGGGAGACGCCTATGACGGTCTTGCCGTCGCGAATGGCGCCTCGCATAATCATATCATGCACCTCATCGAATTTGACCACCTCGACGCGCGATATTTCATCCTTGTCTTCCCGCTCGGAGACCTCTTCGAGGCCCGAGGCCGCATATATCCGGATGACCTCGTCCGAGTAACCGATCGCGGGATAGTAGTTGAAAATCTCCACGAGATTGCGCGCCTTGTATCCCGTCTCCTCGAATAGTTCCCGCCCCGCGCAAGTCCCGGTCTCTTCGCCCGGATCGACCTTTCCGGCCGGAATTTCGAGCGTATCGGCCCCCAGGGCGTAGCGCCACTGCCGGACCATGAGGATTCTCTTCCGGTCGACAAACGCGACGATCGCCGCCGCTTCCGGGTGGTCCACCTTGATCCGCTCGGTGAGCCTTCCCGACTGGAGCCTGACGGTATCCAACCGCGCGCTGAAATGCCTCGCCCGCAAAATCCCTAGTGTTCTAACGGTCTCTTCCATCGAATTTTCCCATCGCCACAGGAGGAATACGGCGCATTCGCAACCGCGGCCGGCATTATACTCCACGCGGCCCCAAATAAGAAAGTCATTAGAACGGAGGACGGAAGACAGAAGACAGAAGACAGAAGACGGAGGACAGAAAACGGATTTCGGAGATCGGACCACCCAACCACGGTTTGAGACATTGCCGGTTTGAAAGCGGGTTGAGATCAATTCCTACTGGGTGAGGTCCGTCCAGATTTCATCGATTCGCAGCAGGGCGCGGTCGAGGTCGCCGGAATTGTCGATTATGTAATTGGAAATTGCTCTCTTGGATTCGATGGGATACTGGATGGACAGGGTCCGTTGCGCTTCCTCCCTGGTCAGGCCGTCCCGGTGGATCAATCTCTCCACCTGGACCTCGGGGGGCGCGTAGACGAGGATCACAATGTCGAAGCTTTTGTCGAAGCCGCCTTCAAAAAGAAGGGGAATGTCGAAGATTATGAGGGAGTCGGGATGGAGGTTTTTTTGGCGTTCCCATTCACCCCACATGGCGCTGAGAATGAAAGGGTGCAGGACGGCTTCCAGTTTTGCGCGGGAGGCGGGGTCCCTGATGATTTTTTCGCGAAGCTCACGCCTCTTGAGCGTCCCGTCCGCGTGGAAATACCCCGCTCCGAGCAGCTCACGCAGGGCCTTCCAGGATTCGGTCCCGGGCTCGACGGCCCGCCGCGCGTACACGTCCGCGTCAAGAATTATCGCCCCGAGTTCTCTGAACCTCTGTGCCGCAGTGCTCTTCCCCGTGGCGATCCCACCGGTCAGTGCAATTCTTTTTTCCCGCATTCGGAGGAAAAACCCGGCCTAAAAATCTATATCGCCCACCGACCTCGTAAAAGTGTACGCAAAGGGCTTGCGAATCAGCTCCTCCTCGACCCGGTCGGTGCTGTTGCTCATCGCGGCGAACGGATATGCCACGACGGCGGTGCCGAGGCCAATGAGGCTTGCCGCAAAGCTGATCGGCCGCATGATGAAAACATCCACCCAGATTTTCTCCCCCATGTACTGGGAGGTAAAATCGCCCGAGCGGTTCGGATCAGGGGGAAGCATCTCCTGGGCATGCGCGGGAAGTGAGGCCGCAAGCAACGCAACCGCCGCCAAAAGGATGAAAAATCTCTTCATGACGTTCTCCTCCGTAATGATCTATCAAGCAAATTGCTGCTCGAAACCTGGAGCAAATCTCGTGCCGCGCATTGGCCCGCGCTTCCCAAACTTCGCGCCGGAACGCCGCTCCCACGCGGACGACGGCGTTTCTTCAAGATAAGTCCGCCGTGCCGGAAGCGCATCGGGGAATCTCAGGGCGCGAAATTACATATTATTGGCAGTAATCGGATAAAGCAAGCAAATCCATTAACGCCAACGTTTCGCGCAACCCCGCGCCGTGCAGTTTTTTGGCCGGTCCCGCCCGCGCCCGACCCGCCGGGAAGGCAACACCCGCCGCTCTTCCCGAGCGCTACAGTTCCGAGATCATTACCCGCGGCAGGAGTTTTTCCACCGCTTCGAGGCTGGCCAGTTCGGTCCCGGGGGCCATGGCCGTGGCCGTCCCGGCCGCGCAGGCAAGCCGCAGGCAACCTTCGAGATCTTCCCCCCTCGAACGGGCGAGGACGAAGCCGCCCACCGACGAATCCCCCGCTCCAACAGCGCTGCCCACCTCGACTGGAGGCGCCATGCCCTTAAATTTGCGCTCGGGCGTCGATAAGACGAGTCCGTCTTTGCCCCTGGAGAGCAGAACGAAGGGGATGCCCTTTTCGTGCAACTGGTCGCAGGCGGCCAGCAGTTCGCTTTCCGTTTGCAGGTCCCGGCCGACCAGGCGCGAAAGCTCGAACCGGTTGGGCTTGATGCACGTCGGAAGATACTCGATGGACTCCTTCAGGGTCCGACCGTCGGCATCGAGCATCACGAAGGCGTCGTTTTTCTTTCCGGCCAGGATGATCTGTCCGTAAAAATTCGAGGTCACCCCCCGAGGAAGACTCCCGCTCACAACGAGGTATTCCATCCCTCGAAGTTCGAGCAGGCGCTGGTAGAGAGCGCCCACCTCGGCGCAGCTTATCTCGGGGCCGGCCGCGCTGATGACGAACTGGCGGTCCGCCTCCCGTTCCTTGATGATGATATTGGTCCTGGTTTCTCCGCCGATCCGCGTAAAATCGGTAACCACCCCGGCATTGATAAGGAGCCCCTCGAGCTTGAGCCCATCGTAGCCGCCGATGTAGCCGAGCGCGACGCTCTTTCCCCCGAGTGCTCTCACGACGCGCGAAACGTCTATGCCCTTGCCTCCCGCATAGGATGTCTCGGTTATAATCCGGATGGTATCCTCGTCGACCAGTTTTTCGACTTCAATGGTCCTGTCGAGGGCGGGATTGAGCGTAACCGTATAGATCATCTTCACTGCTCCTTCTTGCGGCATTCGGGATATAAGTTTAGAGTAGTGGCAAATGGGAACATTTGTAATAATCGGCACGAATATAGAAGTTTTTCACAAAAAAATCACGCGCCATTCCCGGCGCCTTGCGAAACTGTATGAGTAGAAAGCGTTCACCACGGAGAGAGACCTAATGACGGCGGATATTCTGAATCTAAACGATAAAAGGCTGCAGCGGCTTTCCCCCGTGCAGTTGACACGGGAACTGATGCGCCTGCCCGCAAAAAGGCGCATGGAAATCATCCTCGAAAGGGCCGACGCCGAAGCCGTGGTGGCCGCCCTGGACGCAAACGACTTTTTCTTTACCGTCCAGGAAATCGGGCCGGACGACTGTCTCCCCCTTCTGGGGCTCGCCAGGCAGGACCAGGTGGATCACCTGTTCGACCTCGAGTGGTGGCGCAAGGACGCGGTCGAGCCCGCCAAGGCCCTCATCTGGCTCGACCGGCTGGGCAGAGCGAGCACGCCCAAACTCCTCGAATGGCTCTACCACGCCGATTTCGAACTCCTGATCGCGCTTTTCAAACAATGGGTCACCGTCGCCGTCGCCCCCGAGGATATCGACCTCATCGAAGCAAGGGAAAGCCTGCCGGCCCATACTCTCGACGACGTCTACTTCTGGGAGTCGCGATATCCCCAGTACGACGACCTGATCGCGCACCTCCTCACCCTGGTGTACGAAGTAAATTACAGCTTTTTCAAGGAGTTGATAAACCACGTCCTCCTTGCGCCCACCGTCGAGATCGAAGAGCTTGCCTACATGTTCCACAAGTCGCGCCTCATGGATAACGCCATCCCGGACTACTATGACGCGCTCGAAATCTACAGGGCGATAAAACCCGGCGAGATAGCGCAAAAACCCTCATCACTGCCCGAGCCCGGCGAGCATTCCCCGCCCTCGTTCGCCCTGGCCCTCGTTTCGGATTCGGACCTGCTGGGCCGGGTGCTGCGCGAGGTGGACAATCCCGAAACGGCCGAGATGCTGCAATTCGAGATGGCCGCGCTCGCAAACAAGGTAATCGTGGCCGACCTGCTCGCCCCCGACAGCGCCGATTCCCTGCGCGGGGCCGTCGAAAAGGCGCTGGCCCACGTGAACCTGGGGCTCGAACTGATCTCGGGCGGCGACACCGAAAAGGCCGCCGAAACGGTTCGAAACGTTTTCTTCGAACACCTGTTCCGGCTTGCTCATGCGGAGATCGGCAAAATAAGGGGACGCCTGCGGAAGGTGACGATGTACGGCTGGGTCGGCCGCTGCGCCGGGGGCGTTAAGTGCCTGGATGGAGAATGGTTCGACGCGGCCGAGGAGTTGCTGGCAAGGACCCCGAGACTGTTGCGGGAGGCCCGTGCAGGCGCCTTCGGACCGCCTGTGCGAGAAGATTATTTCAGGACGCCCCGGGACCTCGCCCGCGCAAACCACCTCGTGGACGTCATAACGGCTGCGGGATACCTCTACAAGGCGCTCGGCGCGAACCCGCAGACCCTCGCCCCAAAACTGTGGTCCGAGGGACAGGTCCGGACAACCGCCGACATCACGCTGGGCGTCATGATATGTACCGCCGCGGCCCGGCTTCTCACCTCGGGCAAATGGCTCGTCGAGCCCCTCCCGGCGAGTGACTGGCCGGCGATCTTCCCCCTGCTCCGCCCGGCCGAAATGGACAGGGCGGTGATGGACTGGGCGCACGGCGTCATGACCGACCAGGGGCAACGCGGGCTTGCATCGGAATACCTTGCAACGGTCCTTCGGGATTACGAAACCGAAATGCGGCCCTTTTCGGAACAAAATCCGCCGGAACCGCACCTGGTAAGGTTTTTTATGTTCGAGGAGCCGGGAGAGGGGTGAGTTGCGGTTGGATGTTGGTTGTTGGATGTTGGATAGGTGCGGGGTGCGGGGTGCGAGGGGCTCGGAGGCATCTCCGGACTCCGATTTCCACCCTCCGATTTTCGTTTGGGGGTTTGGGGGTTTGGGGGTTTGGGGATAAGTCCAATACCATAACCGTCATTCCCGCAGTGCTCTTGGGCGGGAATCCAGTGTCCTTGTTCTTGCAGCCGTCTGGAAAGGCACTGGATTCCCGCCCAAAAACGTTGCGGGAATGACGATCCTTGGGTCCCTGGCTCAATCAGGAGTACATTACGGTTTTACCGCAATTGACTTGGGAGACAGCCCAGGAAAGCCCGCCCCACGGCCTTTGCTGCCGGATACGATTGAAGTCAACAGTGACTCTACACCGCCCACTGCTCACCCTTCACTGTTCACTCCTCACTGTTCACTGCTCACTGTTCACTGTTCACTCCTCACCACCTCGCCCTCGAGGTCCTCGCCAATGAAGCCGGTGATTGTGACGGGGACCCTTTTCCCCGGACGCGGATCGTCTCCTCCGCGGACAATAACGTTTATGTAATTGGCGGTAAGTCCTTCCCAGGTCCCCGAGTCCAGGCGCTTTTCGATGAGCGCTTCCAGGCGGCGGCCGACAAATCTTTGCCGAAATTCCCGCTTTTTGCTCCGGCCGAGTTCCTGGAGGATTTTTGCGCGCCTTTTGAGTTCCCCGCCCTCGATACGCCCCGGAAAATTCGCCGCCGGGGTGCCGGGGCGCGGAGAAAACGGGAAAACATGGAGGTAGGTCAGCGGCAGTTTCTCTATCAGTTCGGCGGTATTTTCAAACTGCCGCGGCGTCTCGCCCGGAAATCCCACGAGCACGTCGGCCCCGATGCCCGCCTCGGGCAGACGCTCCCTGATGCGCGTAATCAGGTCCGCGTATTGCGAAGGGCCGTAGGGGCGGCGCATGCGTTCGAGAATTTCCGCGTCCCCGCTTTGGAGCGGGACATGAAGGTGAGGGCAGATCCAGGGCAGTGACGATGCGAGGTCGAGCAACTCGGCGCCGATTTCCATGGGTTCGAGCGAGCTTAAGCGCACGCGCGGCGGCCGGCGGCCCGAATCCAATGCCCGGAGCAGGTCGCACAGATCGAGCCGCGGCGCGAGCTCCCTCCCCCATTGCCCCAGGTGAATGCCGGTAAGGACGATTTCCTCGTAGCCCGCGTCGACCAGCCGCTCGATTTGCGCCACCGCGTCCCGGAGCGGGAGGCTCCGGCTCTTTCCCCGGACAAGCGGCACCACGCAGTAGGAGCAGAAAGCATCGCAGCCGTCCTGGATTTTGAGCATCGCGCGGGTGCGGCCCGTGTGCATGCTCGATACGGGCAGGATTTCGAAATCACGGGACCGGGGGGCGGCATCCGTGAGGCGGCACGGGGCGTCGAATGTGCCGGGAAGGCGAAGCCGGGAAACCAGGTCGAACTTTGCGGGATTTCCCAGGATGTGGGTCGCGAGGTGCTCGCGGGCGATGCGGTCGGCGTCGAGCTGGGCGTAGCATCCGGCAACGACGACCAGAGCGCCGGGATTTGCGCGGCGGGCGCGCCTGAGCAGTTGCCGCGCCTGGAACCCCGCCTTGGCGGTAACCGCGCAACTGTGAACGATATAGACATCGGCCCGCTCCCGAAACGGCACGCGGACAAATCCGGCCCCCATCAGCGCTTCGAGCAGGTACGAGGTCTCATACTGGTTTACCTTGCAGCCCAGCGTCTCGACGGCGACGGTTGGAGGCCCTCCCCCCTCTTGATGCGAGGAGAAAAGCGTAGATATATCCATTTCGTAAGTCATCGTTCCATTTCGTAGGTCGCGCTACTCGTGGGTTGCGCTACTCGTAGGTTGCGCTACTCGTAGGTTTGGTGAAGCGATAGCGAAACCCAACGAGCACGGTTTTCGTCCCGAAGAAATGTTGGGTTCCGCTATCGCTTCACCAAACCTGCCGGCTTCACCAAACCTGCCGGCTTCACCCAACCTGCCGGCCTCACCCAACCGCCCTCACCCAATCTTCCGACTATTTTTCCCGTTCCCACGCGGGAGGGGGCGTTGCCCAAACCGCGGGTCTCTCGCCGGGGTGCGGATTCAACCCAACGACATATTCGAGACGGTGATTCCTTGCGCTTCCGGCGGTCCGGGCGGGGATCAACCCCGCCCCTACGGATTTACGGCGCGCCTGATGCCGTCCTTTGGACGTAGGGGCGGGGTTGAGGGGCTGTTGCCCAAATCCTCATGACCGAAATGGTGGTTGCACATCACCGCAAAAGACAACCGGAATAAATCTGTGGGAGCGGCTTGTAGCCGCGATGGGCGTGCCAAAGCAACGAGATCGCGGTTAGAGTCCGGGGCGTTGCCACTGGAACGCGCATCCGCCGCCATGGCACGTCCATCGCGGCTACAAGCCGCTCCCACCGGAGGTTGGGCTGTTTGCACTTTTCCCGTGATGGTTCGCAATCCTTTTGGGCAACAGCCCCTTGATCCCCGCCCGGACCGCCGGAAGCGCAAGCGCACTACTTCTCACCCTTCGCCGCCGGTCTCGTGGAAGGCCATGCTGGCAAAGGTTACAAAGGAGTCGTTTTCATCCACAACCGCGTGGCTGTGGCTCAGCGTGGCGCCCCGCGCCCGGCCTTCGAGCGCCCTGGCGAGCGTGTAGAGCGGCGCGACCCCGCAAATCTTCCGGCTGTTGTCGTGGCGGTTTATCCGGTCGATGAAACCTTCAGCCCCGCAGTGTTCCAACAACTTGAGAAGAGACGCGTCCTCTTCGAGATGCGCGCGCAGAATCGACCCGATGGGCCGCTGGGGGTCCCCGTAACGCGGCCCGACGTGGGCAAGGTCGATGCTCGCCAGGACGCCCACCGAGCGGCCGGGCGCGAGGACGATCTCCCGCAGCGCGGCGGCGAAAGAGTCCACGAAATCCCGGCGCCCGCTCCATTCCTCGCCCCCAAACGAGCACAGTATCGGTACGATGCGCGCCTCGGGCTGCATGAACGCGAGAAAAACCGCCTGGAATTCTATCGTGTGCTCCGTCCGGTGATTATATTCACTCGCAAAGATGTCGCGTTCGACCGATCTGGAAAGCTCGTCGCAAATCTCGGTATCGCAGCGCACCGTTCCGAGAGGGGTTTCGAAATCCTTGCGGGTCAGGGCAAAGCAGTTCTCGACCAGGTCGTGGCCCGTTCCGAGCACGATCCAGGTCCGGGGACATTCCGACTCGGCAAGCGCCTTGTAGGCGTGCGCAAAACACGCGCCCCCCGCGTGCAGGTCGATGTGCGGGGCCACGAGGCCAACCAGCTTCCGGTCGTGGGCGGCCGAGGGGTCCGGAAACCCCGGGCCGCCGTTTTCCGGCATGAAGAAGGAATTGAGCACGTCCTTCAGTTCTTCGGGGTTTTCGGGATAACTTCGGCCGGCATGAAACATTTTCCTCACCGGATTGTCCAGGAAGGTGGAGATCTCTTCGGCGGCAAAATTCCTGAACCGTTTGTTGTCCAGAAAAAGGTTGTCGTCAAGCGTGCGGACGAGGCCTTCCAACTGGTCGATATAGAGCAATTGGCCCGTTTCCCGCATGTAGCCGGCCTGGAGGTCGCGCAAGGAATTGCCGCCGTCCATCTTCATGAGGATCGGCGCCACCTGTGGCGAGAAGACGAGTTGGGCGCCGCTGTAGCCGCCGCGGTCCCGCAAAAGGAACATCTTCTTTCCGGAATGCTCGATGGGAAAGGCTTCCAGTCCGTTGCGCAGCCTCGGGTATTCATTTTCGGACATGATATTGAATCCTGGGTCAAAGGGAGATCGCGGCTGCAAGCCGCGCCCGCCGGCGGATGGATGATGCCGATTCAATCCCGCATCGGCCCCGTCGACAGGAATGGTTGGCTAACCGGACAGGGGCATCGGCGAAACAGGCCGTCCCCCGATTTCCGGCCCCCGCGTCGCGGCATGCCGTCCGGTCATTATACCCTTTTCGAGGTAATTCATTGACTGAAAAGCTGAAATTATGTTAGCTGTTAAATTCTATGTTCAGCTCATTTGGAATTCTTTCCGTCGCGTGTCAAGACGAGGGTATAACTTTTACATGATCCGCAGGCACATCTTTTTTCTTCTGCTCATTGTCGTAACCGGCTGCACGCAATCGCTTAACCGGCAAGTCACCATCGACGTTACCGGCTCTCCGCAAAAAGCGCCGACGGCATCGCTGAACGCCGAAAGCTATTACGAATACCTCGTCGCACAGCAATATCTCGCTCAGAAAAAATACGACCTGGCGATCGAGGCTTACTCCCGCGCGCTGCGAAACAACCCGAAGTCTCCGCTGCTCCTGACCGAACTGGCCAATCTGTACTTGCGGCAGGGGCAACCCGAAACGGCCCTCAAGCTGGCTGAAAAGTCCATCGAGATCAATCCGAATTACATTCCGGGACACATGCTGCTGGGCCAGCTCTACGCCGGAATGGGCCAGGTCCCCGGGGCTATCGAGTCGTTCAGGCGGGTCATCGATATGAACCCTTCGGACGAGGACGCCTATTTGCTGCTCGGCGCCCTCTATGCCCAGGAGAAGCGATTCGACGATGCGATGGAGGTCTTCGACCAGCTTAAAAAGATCGTGCCGGACAGTCCTCTCTCGCTTTACTACAAGGCCCAGATATTTTTGCAGCTCAAGTATTACGGCCAGGCGGAACTGCTCTACCGCGAACTGCTCGCCGGCGAGCCGGGTTTCGAAAACGGGCTCCTCGACCTGGCCTACATTTTCGAAGCGACGGACCGCCCTCGGGAGGCCGAGAAGACCTACCTCAAGATCCTCAACGCGAACCCGGAACAAGTCCAGGCGCGCACCAGGCTGGGCAACCTCTACTGGCGTGAAAACCGGTACGCCGAGGCCATCCAGACTTTCGACCATCTTCTCAAGGGAAACCGCAAGGACACCGAGAGCAGCCTGAAGATCGGGATTATCCATCTCCAGCAGAAAAAGTACGAAGACGCGATAAGGGACTTTACCAATCTTCTTAAGGAAGAGCCCCAGTACGATCAGGCGCTCTACCACCTCGGGTCGGCCTACGAAGAGAAGCAGGATTTCGAACAGGCGATAAGGACTTATCGTCTCATCGCCCCGAAAAGCCCCCTGTGGATCGCCGCGCAGTCCCGCCTCGCGCTCGTTCTTGCAAAGCAAAACGACCATAAAAGCGCCATAAAGGTGTTGGAAGACGCCATTGCGAAGCAGCCCGACTCGACGGACCTCTACTTGTACCTCGCCGTGATCTACGAGGAAACCAAACGCTACGACGAAGCGCTCAAGACGCTTGATCGCGGCCTCGACAAGCTGCCCCTGGACAACGATCTCCTGTTCCGCAAAGGGATCATCCTGGACAAGACGGGCAAGCGGGACGAAGCCGTCGAGACGATGCGCAAGATCCTGGCTTCCGACCCGAAGAACGCAAACGCTCTCAATTACATCGGATACACCTATGCGGAGATGGGCACCAACCTGCCCCGCGCAAAGGAGATGATAATCCGCGCGCTGGAATCCTCGCCGGACGACGGCTACATAATGGACAGCCTCGGCTGGGTGTACTTCAAGATGGGCCAGCACAAAAAAGCGCTCGAGACGATCATCGAGGCCATAAAACGCGTCCCGGAAGATCCGGTCATCCACGAACATCTCGGCGACATCTACCTGGAGATGGGCAAGAAGGCCCAGGCGGCCGAAGCCTATCGCAAGGCCATCGAGTTCAACCATACCGAACCGGGCAAGATCAGGGAAAAGCTCGAACAGGCCAAGTAGCCGGCCGGATTGCGGGCGCGACAAGCCCTTCCCCCGGCGTGATATACACCGACCGCCAACCCATTCAAAGCCCGACCCATGAAACGACGATCCTTTGCCGCCTGCGCCCTTTGCGCATTTTTGCTCCTGCTCCCGGCATGCGCCCGCCCGCCCGCGCCGGTCGAACGCCCCGCGCCGGTCCCTTTCGACACGGCGAGGCTTAAGCAGAGGTCGGATTTCTGGCGCGACTGCCGGGCCAAGTTCCGTCTCAAAGTGGAAAGCAAGACCGCAAAATTCAGCGCGCGTGCGGTTGTGCTGATAAAGGGCGCACAATTCGCCCGGTTCGAGACCTTCGGCCCGATAGGCCAGACCGCCGCACTGTTCGTTGTCAACGAAACCGGTCCGGCCCTTTTCATCCCCTCGGAAAAGGTAATCTTCACGGCGAGCAGGCCGGAAACACTCATCCGCTATTTCCTCGGGGTTTCTCTGCCCTTCGAGACCTTTCGCCACGCCCTTGCGGCATCCGTCCCGCAGGAACAGATCGAGGGCCTCGACACGCGCATGGACGGCGGAGTGCTGCACGCCGTCTCGAAGGCGGGGGGACGCCTGTTCGACTGGAGTTTCCTGCCCGGAGGCCCCGATCTCAAGGGCGTTCATGTCCGGGACGACCAGTTCGACGCCGATATAGCTTACGAGCCCCCGGTGCCTCTTGCAACCGAGGCGGTCCCGAAAAAAATTCGCCTCTCGGCTTCCGACTGGAACATGGAGGTGACCGTGGAAGCAATCGAGCCCGCGCGCGACTTCCAGCCTTCCGTCTTTTATCTGCCCGAGTTGCCCGATATGAAAAAGGTTGACCTGGACAAAATAAAATGAGTGTCGCGGGAAACGGCCCGGTAAAGCGTTTCGCGGTGGACGTCATGCTGGGCGGGCTGGCAAAATGGCTCAGGGTGCTCGGGTTCGACACTCGCGCAACAAACCTGTCCGAACGCGCCCGGATCGAGGAAGCCGTCTCGGAAGGGCTGGTCCCCGTGACGCGGAGGGAAAAGTTCAGGGAAATGGAAGGCGTCCTTTTCATCGGGAGCGACCACCACTTCGAACAGTTGAAGGAAGTTATTTCCAGGCTGCGCCTGGACAGGGAAGATTTCGGGATATTTACCCGCTGCACGATCTGCAACGCGCGGCTGGACCCGATTACCAGAGAGGCGGCTTTTGGCGGCGTACCGGATTATGTATACGAGACCGCGACGGATTTCCGGAAATGCCCGGAATGCGGGAGGATCTATTGGCCGGGAAGCCATAAGGGAAGAATGCTTGCAAAGCTGGCATCGATAACCGAGTGGGACCCGCGGGAAGAGGAGGCAATGAATGGGAGAGAATAAACCTTTAAAGCGGATCATGTCCGGCGCGTGCCGACTTTTTTGCGCCACCTGGGCCTGGGTTGTGAAATTCGTTAAGACCAAGTTTCAGGAATGCAAGAGATGCAAGGCTCAGAAGAACATGGACGAGCGGGTGAAGCGGCTCGGGACGGAAATCTACTCGCTCCATAAACAGGGTGAGACCGAGTTACTCAGGTCGCAGGCCGTTGTGCAGCAGTTGAAGCTGGTCGAGGAGGCCGAGGCGCGCCTGTTCGAAATCTACGACAAAATTGAAGCATTGGACCTCGACTACCGCCAGAAGCGGCAGGATATAGCCCAGTGCGGTAAGACGGAGGAGTAACCGCGCCCCAGGTGAACAGTATTTCCCTTGACCCAACCCACAAGACTGCGAGATTTATCACTTCACGGCGTCGCACAGTCCGACGGGTCTCCCTGGACTTTGTCAAGCGCGTGGGCGAGGGCGGGAAGGATCACCTCGAGGTTCTCCAGCGCCCCCCTGGGACTGCCGGGAAGATTGACGATAAGGCTTGTCCCGCGGATTCCGGCAACCGCCCTCGATATCATCGCGTGGGGCGTCTTTTGCAGGCTCGCGGCGCGCATAGCCTCGGCCATGCCGGGAACGGCCCTGTCGAGCACCGAAAGGGTGGCCTCCGGCGTCACATCGCGCGGGGCAACGCCGGTCCCCCCCGTGGTCAGGATCAGCGGGACCTTCCGGACATCGGCGAGATCGATCAGCATCGCCCGGATTTGATCGCACTCGTCGGGAACGACCGTTTGATAACAGACTTCGAACCCTTGCGATTCGAGCCGCTCGAAAAGGACCTGTCCCGACTTGTCTTCACGCTCGCCGCGCGACCCACGGTCGCTTACCGTCACTATCGCGGTTTTCCTGGAAAATCTTCTCTGCTCCACCCGACCTCACATTTCATGAAATTCATTGGAGTCTAATTCTTGACGAGCCGTTTTGCCATCTGGGAAACGGCCGCCGGGACCGACTTGCTCGTCGACAAACTCTTCCAGTCGTGCGGTCCGAGGGTCGGGATCAGCCGGGCCGCGATGGGCAGGGGGCATTTCGGGTTCTTAACGAGCGCCACCCGGACATGATGCAACCTCATCCATTCGCGGTTCGCGGCAATCCTTCGCAGCACCTCTTCATCGGCCTGCCTGTTGCCGGCAATGAGGGCCACCTCGCCCTCGTTCAGCCGGGGGTTGCTCACGACCGCGAGTTGCACCATCCGGTTATTGTCGCGCATCAGGATGGTCCGTGTCTCCTGGTTCCCCGTCATCGCCGCCCGGATTCTTTCTGCTATTCTCATCCGCTGAATCTTCTGGCCGAGACTTGCCTCCTCGTCGCCAAGAACCGGCTTTCCCGACGCAACCTTTCGATAGCCCATCGCCCCGGCAAAAAGGTGTTCCAGGGACTGGGCGATCGTGGCCGGTTCACTGCCGTCGGGGGCCGTTGATTCAAACCCTCCCTCGTCCGCGAGCATGAGTTCCCAGAACGCGTGTTCCCCTGAAAGCCCCCCGCACTGGGAATGGACAATCCGCCCGCCGCGAAAGCATACGGTCCCTATCGTCCTGCCGGCTTCGATGCGCAGCACCCTTTCCACCGGCATCATGCAGGCAAGCTGCATCAGGTCCGCGAGGCCGATTCCCGCCAGCCTGCCCGAAAACTCCGATTCCGGACCCGAGGAGGTTGCAAATCCTTTCTCGGCGCGATACTGGACAGCGTCTATCAGCAGTTGTTCCCACGGTTTCCTGATACTTTCAACGGTCTCGCTCGATTCCGGATAGGAGCGGAAACGTCCCTCCGCCCAGGTAAACATCTCCTTGAGGGCGGCCTCTCCGGAAGCTTCGCCGACCTTGGCATACACCGCCTGCCCGGACCGGATGCGGATCTCCCCGGCGCCTGAAGCCGATTCCACGCGGATGGCCCGGTCCATGCCGGAAAGGCACGCCGACTGCACCAGGTCGATCAACTGCACGCGGTCGATCTCGCCCGAAAATTTTTCCCCAACTTGCTGGACCTGGGCCATAGATCATTCCACAAGCCCGTCGCCCCGTGCGATCGGCGGCAAATGAGTATGAGTGCCGGCTTGCTTTCGCTAAACCGTCATCCCGTGCACCGGCGAGGGACCTGAACTTGTCGCCCGCCCCGGGACGACGGCAGCCGGATGCGCCTTAACGCCACTCACGTTAAAAAAGTGCCGCGATGCGGGGGCGGGCATGGCTTTCGGACTGTTGCCCGGCCTACGGGCTCTTTCTTGGGTGCGGGTTCAACCCACACATATTCGAAACGGTCGGCCCTCGCCATACCGGCAGTCCGGGCGGGGATCAACCCCGCCCCTACAGATTTCAAGTCCGGGCGGGGATCAACCCCGCCCCTACGGATTTCAAGGTATTCTGACGCCACCGTGCAAACGTAGGCCACCGTGCAAACGTAGGGGCGGGGTTGATCCCCGCCCGGACTGCCGGATGTCCACGGACCTATTTTAACAGGTTCCACGCGTGCGTTGAAGGTCCGAAAGCCGTTATGAACGACCCGGAGCGGGAAGGAGGAGTGCCGGAGAGATTTCTCCACGGGCTGTGCGGCCGGCCGCCTCAGTTTGCCTGGAGAAAAGCGGTAAGGCTCGCGCCGTCCTCCACGTTAAGCGTCTTGACGTTGCGGTCGATTCTTCGCATCAGCGCGCGCAGGACTTTTTTCGGACCGACCTCGACGAAGTTGCAGTGCCCGGCCCGGACCAGCCATTCCATGGACTGCTGCCAAAGAACCGCCCCGCATATCTGGCGTATCAGTTTATCGGCGACCTCGGCCGCGCTTTGCAGCGGCTGCGCATCGATGTTGTTGACAACCGGTATCTGAGGGTCGCGAAAATCGCACTCCTTCACCAGAGGCGCGAATTTTTCGCGCGCGAACTCCATGCAGCGGCTGTGCCAGGGCCCGCTGACATTGAGCTTCATGCATTTTTTCGCCCCGGCCAGGTCGCACATCTCGGACGCCGCGCTCACCTCGCCCTCGGGACCGGTGATAATGATCTGGTCCGCGCAATTGATATTGGCGACCTGTGCCCCGGAGATCGAACAAATCTCGCGGATCTTCTCCTCGTGGAGGTCCATTATCGCGGCCATGGAACCCGGTTCCCGATTGGCCGCCTCCCGCATGAAAAGCCCCCGGTAGTGAACGAGCCTCAGAGCGTCCTCCAGCCCGAGCACCCCGGCCGCACAAAGGGCGCTGTATTCCCCGAGGCTGTGTCCCGCGGCCGCGACGGGATAGATTTCGTGGAGTCGCAGGACCGTCGCGCAGGCGAGGTTTACCACCGTCACGGCGGGCTGGACGTTCTCGGTCTGGACGAGCACGTCTTCCGGCCCCTCGAAGCAAAGCCGGGCGACGTTCATCTTCAGGATTTCGGACGCATTTTCGAAAAGCTCCCGGACTTCGCTGTAGCCCTCGAAGAAATCCCGCCCCATGCCGACATATTGCGATCCCTGCCCGGGAAAGAGGAAAACCCAGTTGTTCATCACAGATCCTTCCGCATCGCATGCCGGCGCCGCAGCCCCGGCAGCATAGATATCCTGGAGGTTTGTCTCGACGTTCTATTAATGTACGGAAGGGAAGTCAAGGCCTATTCGAAGACGTTTTGCAACACTCGGGGCGGAGCGGCTCTCCCCTCGAACACGGGCGGACGCGCCGGAAATCGGGGCCGGAACCGGCATGGAGTCGGCCCCCGCAGGCGGCTACGAGCAGCAACAGTCCGGCTTGCCCACGCCCGCCGCAAAGCTCGGGGTGGTGTCGATCCCGGTTATTTCGACCTCGAATGTGAGCGACTTGCCGGCCAGAGGGTGGTTGAAATCGAGGACGAGGACCTCTTCGTCCACGGACTTGACCAGGGCCGGAAGCTCGTCCCCGCTTTCAGTCGTAAAGAGGATGACCTGCCCGGCAACAGGCTCGAAATTAAGGGCCAGCGTGGAGCGCGGGTACGAGCGTTCGAGGCTTTCGTCCCGTTCTCCGTAGGCCTCCTCGGGCTCGAGCACAAAGGATTTCTTTTCATTCTGAGTCATACCGATGATCGCATTCTCGAAACCGTCCACGAGCCCTCCGCTGCCCACCTGGATTTCGAGGGGTTTGCATTTCTCGGTTTTGTCGAAAATGGCGCCGTCATCGAGTTTGCCCGTAAAACAAAGCTTTACGAAAACGCCGTCCTCAACCTTGCTCATCTCCAACTCCTTACAGGCGACTCAGGCATCCGGGGGCCGGGTATCGGGCGTCACCTCGCGGAATCCGCCTCACACGATATCAGGTACCTGGCAGGAAGTGGATAGTCCTGATCACGTGATACCTAATCATCTTTTAAGTCTTCGGAAGGGCAAATTCAATTTGAGGCATTGGAGAAGGGCTTGATAAATCAGGAAAATGCGCGATAAAAAAATCCCCCTCCCGGGGAAAAGAGAGGGGGACAACCGGCATTATGGCGCGGGGACCCAACGTGGAAGGCGGGTTTTACTTCTTGCCGCCCGAGTATTTCTGAAGGGTCTGCTTGAAATTAGCCGCCGCGGTCGGGGCTTTTACCTTGTTGGCCAGGATGGCGTCGGCATTTGAACCTTTGCTGCCGTAGAATGCCACATCCGCATCGTGATCGACCTGGAGTACGGCCCCTTCAAGGGCGATCCCGCCAAATAGCCCCCTGCTCCTGGAATAGGAATAAATCTCGGCCTTGAGCTGGATATCCGTTCCCGCCTCGGCATGACGGCCCACGGGACCGGCGGCCACGGAAATGTCGCCGCCGAGGGTGAATTTGCCCCTCCTGATCGCTTCAACCCCTCGTGCCGTCTTGAAAACGAGAATGATGTCGGTGGATTGCGCCCCGATCTGAAGCCCGAAGCTCCCGCCGGCCAGGCTGATGAACACGGGATTGCTCCATTTTCCTCCCTGTTTGACGGAGAGGACCCCGGAACCGAACCGCCCGCCGACGAAGAAACCGGCTTTCAGGAGACCGGGTAGGACGGCGATCCCCTGAGCGTTCCGGAAGAGTTCCGGCGGGATCCCGGTTTCGGGAATCGCCATGATCTCCCGCATGACGGCTGACGCTTCATTGAGCTTTGACGCCTCGTCCGCGACCGACACACCCGGCTGAACGAGCACCAGGGCGGCGAGCGTCAAAAGGACCACCAGCGAAAAACCTCTTCTCCTCATAAGTCCTCCTCCTGCAAGGTTTTCGTGCCATGTCAGGGCGTCGAGAAGCATCACGAACAACAAAATGCCCTCTAAACCCGAGGAAATCCGTCATTCCGGCGGAAGCCGGAATCCAGTATTTTCAATGTAAATGCAGCAACATATAGCATGAGACACTCTTATCTGACTTCAAAGTCAGAATTCTGCGTTCAAACAGGCCAAAGGCCGGCGGCCCCGCTGGATTCCGGCTTCCGCCGGAATGACGGGTTTGGCGTATTGCAGCTCATTCTTTTCACCAAAAAGACCCTTTCAAAACCCTGCTACGCCTGTGGCTCCACGTCGCTGTCTTTTCCCCGTTGGTGGAGCCAGATCGCCCCGGCAAACCTCTCAATTCCCTCTTTCCAGAGGGCCATGGACTCTTTGCTGATGTCCGGGAGCTGGTTGAACATCTGGTCCGCCGTCTCCAGGGTTTCTATTATTTTAGCGATTTTCTTTTGCACTTTCCGCCTCTCCCCGCAAAAATCCAAATTGTGAAAATATTACATCCGGGTTTCGCTCCGCTTGACCCAACCTGCATTTATCTCACGTCCCGGTGTGGAGAAAACGGGGCTGCCCCTTGGTCGGGACCGGCGCTCCCGCTTCTCATCAGTCGCGCCCTCACCAGCAACCTTGTCCCGGGGCCCGCCCCGGCCCTGTCATCCATCCTCAGACCCGCCACCCACAAGATTTTTTCGCGGTCGCAGAGAATGGGGATTTGCCACCGCTCCTCCCTCGGGACCTTCGAGTCGGTAAAAAAATCCTGGAGCTTTTTCGACCCTTTCATTCCCAGCGGACGGAAGCGGTCACCGGGTTTCCAGGACCGGATATGAAGCGGCCATTTCACCCTGTCCGCGTCCATGAAAACCTCGTGGGGGCCGCAAGGCGCTCTGTCGGCGCGCTCATCCGCGGCCGCCGCATTGATTTCGAGCACAAACGCCCCGAACTCGTAACTCCCCGGGCCGGCAACTTCCAGCATCCGCCCTTCCCCGCGCGATGACGCTCCGGCGTCCCTGATCCTGAGGAGAAGTTTTCCCGCCCGCCGCACCGCCTCGATCTGGCCGGGCAGCCTCACGGACTTTCCGGGCATTTCCCGAAAAACCATCGCAAAGAGCGGCCCCAGGTGGACCGCCTGAATTCCGGAAAGATCTCCCCGGACCTTTTCGAGAGCAAAGCGCAGGAGGCGGCGCAAAAGGGCTGGATGGAGTTTGCGGACCGCATCGAGGTCAAGGGCAGCCCCGCTCCCGGAAAGCTCCGCGCACCGGCCCCAGGCCTCGTTTACCTGGATGTCCCACCACGAGTCCTCATCCCGCGCCAGGTCGGCAAATCTGGCGATCGTCCTCGCCACTTCGGGGTGAAACGTTTCCTTCAGCACCGGAAACACGCGCAGGCGCAGCGCGTTCCTGCGGCAAAACGGCTCGGAATTGGATGAATCAAACCTCCAGGCAAGTCCGCGCGCGCGCAGGTGCTCGATAATTTCCTCCCGCGCGGCGAAGAGCAGCGGACGGATAATCCCGCCCGCCGTCGCGGGAAGCATCGCCTTGAGGCCCCCGGGGCCGGCGCCCCGCAAAAGTCTCAGCAGCACCTCCTCGGCCTGGTCGTTTGCCGTGTGCCCCAGGGCGATTTTCCGGGCGCCAAGCATCTCGGCGGTCTTCCGGAAAAATGCGTGGCGGCAAGCCCGCGCGGCCATCTCGATCGAGATTTTGCCCGATCGCGCAAAGGCCCGCACGTCCCCGGACCCGGAGTGGAAATCCAACCCGGCGCCTTGGGCGAGCTTTCGGACGAACTCCGCGTCCGCTTCCGATTCTTCTCCCCGGAGTCCGTGGTCGAAATGAACGACCGTGATCCGGTCGATTCCGATATCGTCTTTGAGATGGATCAGTATGTCGAGAAGGGCGACCGAGTCCGGACCGCCCGAAACCGCCGCCAGGATGTGGTCTCCCCCGGCTGCGAGGCCGTGCTCCCTGATGTAGCCGGCTGCGCGGTCCGTGAGAGATGGAGGGTTTGTCATGTTTCCAGATCGATCGGACGGGGAATCGGACCCGCGCCGGGATTGTCGGCCGGCTTTGCTTCCGCGACGGGTTCGGCAAGAAGCGGGACGGCGTCCTTCCATTTCTTGCCGTTTACGAGAAGCTTGCCCTGGCTGTTGAGGACCGTGTTATCTTCGAGGATGATAAGGCCGAACCGTTCGGCCACCTGGCTCTTGTACTGATATTCCATGGCCCGCTTGCGGAGCTTGTAGTTCAGGACGACGAGGACCAGGGCGAAAACGGCGGCGAGCCCCAGGATGATCCCGCCGGAGATCAGGAAGACCTTCACAGACTTTTCGCCCACCGCCCCGATGAAGGAAAGAACGGCGTCGAGTTTATAGAAAAATCCCACCCCCACGGCCAGGAGCAGCAGCAATGCCAGGAAGGGAAGCCTTTGCAGCCACGTGACCATCCGGTTCAACTGTTGAATTCGCCCCGAGCCTTCTTCCCCCTGGGCGGAGGCCGTCACCTCGACCCCCGGTCTTGCGGGGTCGCCTTCGCTGAAATACTTGTTGAAGCCGACTATGATGACACCGAGCAGAAATGTTACGGCCACCGGTGTGAGGAATGCGATCATGAAATAGAGGCGCCACGGAAAGGTGCCCTCGGTCGCGGCCGCCGTGTCGCGCCCCGAATCGCCGATCTGGTAGAGCCAGCAGGTGAGAAGGATCACCAGTTCCACCCAGCCAAGAAAGTAGAGGTACTTCCGGAATAATTCCTTGCGCTCCGTATCATCGAACAGGGCGGCGAGGCCCCGCGGGCCGCCGGCTGGATTCTCACCTGGATTCTTCATGTTCCGCTCTCGATATTTTCGGCATGTGCGCCGTAATTTTATATCGTTTCGACCGGGAAAAACGAGGATTTTCCGCGCGTCGCAACGGCAATGTGTCACCCGGTTTCGAAAAGATGCGCCTAGAAGTTATTGATATCCAATCCGAAACAGGATAACAAATGGCGAAAAGCCGGTCAACCGCCTTCTGGCGCGAACCGGAGGCGCTTGTCCGCAATCGCGCATCCCAGGTGTGGAATCTAAGCATTCACCGCGGAGAACGCAGAGGTCGCGGAGGCAACACCGAGAAGTGACCAAAAAGGGCAGCGGCGGACCACACCGCGGCAAGTTTTGTCTGTTCACTGCTCACTGTTTCCTCCGCGCCCTCCGCGTCTCCGCGGTGAAATTTTACTGAAAAACGGAGGCTCAATGGCACAACAAGCTGTAATCGAGACGAATTTTCCCGGACTGGACCTCGTTACGCGCGGGAAGGTTCGAGACATATACGACCTTGGCGACTCGCTGCTCATCGTGGCGACGGACCGCATCTCGGCATTCGACGTCATCATGCCCGACCCTATTCCGGACAAGGGCAAAATCCTCACGCAGCTCTCGGAATTCTGGCTCGATTATCTCAAAGACGTCATTGAAAACCACCTGATAAGCACCGATGTGGGAAAATTCCCGGAATCGTGCCGCCCGTACGCCTCGCAGCTCGCCGGGCGCACCATGTGGGTGAAAAAGGCCAGGGTGCTGCCGGTCGAATGCATCGTGAGGGGATATCTCGCCGGGTCGGGCTGGGAGGATTACACGAGGACCGGGAAGCTGTGCGGCATTGACCTCCCGGCGGGCCTTATCGAGGCGCAAAAGCTCCCCGAGCCCGTTTTTACTCCTTCCACCAAGGCCGAGCAGGGCGAGCACGACGAAAACATCTCGTTTGGCAAAATGGCCGAAATTGTGGGCCGCGAACTTGCCGAAAAAGTCCGTGACGCAGCGATCAAGCTGTACCAAAAAGGCTCCGAGTACGCCGGCGGACGCGGAATCATTCTCGCGGACACCAAGTTCGAGTTCGGCGTGGCCGATGGAAGGCTCATGCTGGTGGACGAGGTCCTCACGCCGGATTCGAGCCGGTTCTGGCCCGCGGACCGGTACCGTCCCGGCATGAGTCCCGAGAGTTTCGACAAGCAGTTCCTCCGGGACTACCTCAAGTCGAGCGGCTGGAAAAAAGACGATCCCGCGCCCGGGCTGCCCGGAGACGTCGTCGCGAACACGCGGGCGCGCTACATGGAGGCGCTCAAGAGGCTTTCGGGAAGGGAAATTTAGGACCCGATGGATTTTGGCCGCATCGCCTTGAATGAAATCGACTGGGAGGACCGGTCTTTTGAGATCCGCGCCTTCCGCGACGACGCCCGCCTGCGCGAATCCCTTGCCCGGCACGGGATGCTCGACCCGCCCTGGATAGTGAGAAAAGGCGGGCGATGTTCCATAGTGGACGGCTTCAAAAGGCTGGCGTGGGCACGGGAGACCGGCGCGCGGGATGCCGCCTGCCTTTTTTTGCCGCAAGATCTCGCGGTTCGCGATATCTGGGAGCGCAGGATCGAAAAAAAGCTCTTCGAGGGCGGACTCGATCTCGCGGAAAAGGCCCAAATCGCTACGGTATTGCTTGAATTATATCCGGCGGGCGATGCGCCCGGACCGCTGCTTGCGGCGCTCGGCATATCCTCCCGCCGGGGCATGATCGAGAAGTGGGCTCGGCTTTGCGCCGCCGGCGCGCTGGTGCTGGAACTCCTGGGTTCTGGCGAGATCGCCGAACGCACCGCAATCGAGGTTTCCGACTGGGACCCGGAAAGCCGTGCGGCCGTGCTGGCGCTTCTTCGGTCACTGCGGTGCAGCGCGAGCATCCAGGTCGAGATCGCCGAGCGCATAAACGAGGTCTCGATTCGGGAAGAAAAGTCTCGGCTCGACGTGCTGGACGGTCCTGAAATTCGGGAAATCCTCTCAAATAACAAGCTCAACCATCGCCAAAAAACCCTGGCCCTTCGGGACCTGCTGGCCCGCCTCCGCTACCCGAGGCTCTCGCAAAGAGAGCGCAAATTCCGGCGCGACATCGAGTCCCTCTCGCTCCCGCCTTCGGTCAGGATCGCCCCGCCTCCGGCCTTCGAAGGAGACGGCTGGAGGATGGAACTCTCCTTTTCAAGCCCCGACGAGCTTCGAAGCGCAATAAACGCGGCCGGTAAGCTGGCGGGATCGAACCGCCTGGACCGGATTTTCGAGCCCGAGCGGGAAGAGCGGTCCTGATGCGCATACGGCCGCCCGGCAGGGTTATCGTCGAATCCGATGTGGCGAACGGGGACCTGGTGGCAACGCTTAGAAAGAACCTGCCCGCCGCCCGGTTCGAGGTCGTCGAGAGGGTGTCGGACTCCGCCGTCCGCGACCCCGATGTCCTGGAAGTGGTCCGCTTCCGGGGCAGGTTCCTGAAATCCTGTCCGGGAACGCGCCACTACCACTGCTGCGGGTACCGGATCCTGCATTTCGGCGCCCAGTGCACGCTCGACTGCTCCTACTGCATCCTCCAGGCGTATCTCAACCAGCCGAACCTGCGGCTCTTCGGCAACGTGGACGAAATGCTCGCCGAGCTCTCCACCGAACTCGAACAAAACTCCGGCCGGCTGCACCGCATCGGCACGGGCGAGTTTACCGATTCGCTGCTGCTCGATCCCTTCACCGGCCTCTCGCGGGTCCTGGTCCCTTATTTTGCCCGCACCCGCAACGCCGTCCTCGAACTCAAGACCAAGACCGACTTCACCTCCAACCTCAAAGGCCTCGACCATAACGGCCGCACCATCACGGCCTGGTCGCTAAACTCCGAGGATGTGCGAAAACGCGAAGAACCCAAGGGGGCAACCCTTAAAGAGCGCCTCGCCGCCGCCCGCCGCTGCGCCGCCCTCGGGTATTTCCTCGCCTTCCATTTCGATCCCCTCATCGAGTACCCGCGGTGGCGCGAGGGATACGGCGAGATACTCGACAGGCTCTTCGACGCCGTGGACCCGGCCCGCGTCGTCTGGATCAGCCTCGGGGCCTTCCGGTTCATGCCCGACCTCAAGCGGATCATCTCCGAGCGCCATCCGCAAAGCCGCATCCCCTACGGCGAGTTCATCAGGGGACTGGACGGCAAAATGCGCTACTTTCGCGAAATCCGGGTCGAACTCTACCGCTTCATGGCGGAAAAGATCCGCGGGATCGACCCCGCGCTTTGCGTCTACCTGTGCATGGAAGGAAAAGACATCTGGACCGAAGCTCTCGGGTTTGCACCCGATGAGCGGGGCGGACTGGACGCCATGCTGGACCAGGCGGTGAGAACCCGGATGGGAGTGGCGCCGGGGGCTTGATTGCGGGTAACCGGTCACCGCGGAAACGCAGAGAGCGAGGAGAAAACGTCGAGCAGTGAGCAGGCAAGGCGGGACGGACCCCCGTGTTGTGGCACGGTCTCCCGACCGTGCCACTGGTCCTGACCGAAGGTCTCCTTGCGGGAGCGGGCGAAATAAATTGGAGACCCGCGGTCGCGCCGAGTGGCGCGGTCAGGAGACCACGCCACAACAAAGATTACATAATTCATGCCGGCTAACTCACTGAGCCAATGACCCTTTTGCTCTCTTCGTGTCCTTCGTGCGCTTCGTGCGCTTCGTGGCAAAACTGAAATGTTCAACCGCGAGAAACTCGAAGATGAAATTCGGGAGACAATTCGTAACCGTATCTTTTCCCGTTCCCATGCTCCCGGGGCTGTTGCCCAAAAGATTGCGAACCATCACGGGAAAAGTGCAAGCAGCCTAACCCCCGGTGGGAGCGGCTTGTAGCCGCGATGGACGTGCCATGGCGGCGGATGCGCATTGCAGTGGCAACGCCCCGGACTCTAACCGCGATCTCGTCGCTTTGGCACGCCCTTCGCGGCTGCAAGCCGCTCCCACAGAGTTGTTCCGGTTGTCTTTTACGGTGATGTGCAACCACCATTTCGGTCATGAGGATTTGGGCAACAGCCCCTCCCGCGTGGGAATGCATAGAGGCAGTTCATCCTCTGCGCTGGTATGCATTCCCACGCAGGAGCATGGGAACGGGAAAAATGGACCCCGTGCTTCCGGCTCGCCCTGCCGGCGAGGTGGGGCGAGATTGCGGGGCCGATGGCGTTTCAATTAGTCATATCGGTCGATTTTTGCTAAAAGGGAACCTCCGGCGCGGGCGGAAACTTTTTTCCCGGGCGCACCCCATTCTCCCGAGATAACAAGGAAATCTTCATGGAATACGGACTGAGGCGCTACGAGACGGTCCAGAGGCTGCTCTGGTTTGTGTTCTTCATTTTCTGCCTCGGCGCCGCCTACATGACGCAAGACCCCGCCGTCCAAACGCCGCCCCCAAATCCGCAACTCAAAGACATAAAGACACTCAAATTCTGGACGGGCATGCACGGGTTTTTCATGGCGCCTCCAGCGCACGAGGCATCCAAGGAAAAACTTCTCGAAAAGACCGACCCCGCCCCCGGACCGGGCGTCAAAAAGCAGGGACTTGCGGAAAAAAAGCCACCGGCGCCCGTCCCCGGCGAATCATCGTATCCGGACCCTCAAGTCCTGGGCGGGATTATGCTTTTTATCGTTCGGGCGGGGCTGTTTTTTCTGATGGGCAGGCTCATCTTCCTTGTCGCCCAGTTTATCGGGAAATTCCTGCTCAAAATCATCCTGGAGGAAAAAATCAAAGGGCCGAGCCAGGTAAAGGGCGAGCACGGCAAGGCCCCCGTTCCCGTGTCTTTTTTCCCGAGGCAGCTTCTGCTCGACGAGATAAAACGTTTTCGCCTGAGTTTTTTCTTCCATCCCTTCTGGCGCTTGCGACTGATGCTTGCCGGCTCCCAGAAAAGCGTCTCCTCCGAGGAGCTGATCGAGAAGGAACGCCGGATAGTGGAGGCCGACTGGCAAATTTTTCACAGCTCGTGGGGACCTTTCCGGTGGATGTTCTGGGTCCTTCCCCTGCTTGCCCTGGCACAGACCGGATGGTTCCTGTTTTTGCACATTCAGTACGTCTCGACGACCCAGAAAGAACTGCTCGACACCCTCCAGTCCCTCCCGAACGCGCTGCTTCCCCTGGTGCAGGCCGTCGGCCTTGTCGTTTTGTTCAAATTGGCCGCTGGACTTCTCCGGCGCATGGAAGAACTCTACCTCTCGAGCCTGGACTCACTGCTCTTTGACCGGCTGCTTTCGCGGCTTCCCTTCCAGAGCAACGACACGCTGATAATTCTCGAAACCCTCCAGCGCCAGTTCAAGGAGCTTCATGCGGCGCTCAAAATCCTCGAGCGCGCCATCCACGCGGATCGAAAAACGGAGAGTCAGGGATGATGCGGCGCGCCGATCCGGGACCACCCGCGCACGTCGGGCCGCTTCTCAAGGAGTTCCTGGGGAGCCGCCCCGCCTTTGCGGCAAATCCCATCGGAGACTGGAGTGAACTGGTCGGCGAGCAGGTCGCCCGCCACACTCGCCCGAAATCGCTCAAGAAAAAAGTGCTTGTGATCGCCGCCCACGATTCGGTCTGGAAGCACCACCTCGAGCAGTACAAGGAGGTCCTGGCGGAAAGGATAAACGGCGGACGGGCCGAGACGGTGGTCGAGGAAATCGTCATCCGGGTCGCTGAGATCCCGGAGTCTGCGCCGGTACTGAATCCCGCCCACAAGAGCCTCGAAAAGATAAAAGCGAAGAAGGGCGGAGCACGGAAAAAAGCGAAAAACCCTCTCCGAAAGCTGACCCCCGAAGAACAAAAACTGCTCAAAAGCCTTCCCGACCCGGACCTGCGCGAACTCGGCGCAAAGCTCCTGAGACGCATTCCCCTGGAAGAGTGAAGAGTGAACAGTGAGCAGTCAAGAGTGAAGAGAAAAAAGACTCACCACAGAGACGCAGAGGCCGCAGAGGGATAGATGGTAAGCGGTAAATTGAGAAAAACCCTCCGCCACCGCCCTCGTTATCTCTGTTCACTGCTCACCATGTATCCCTCTGCACTGCTAACGTGCAGTTTCTTGAAATTTTCGCAAGCATATCAGGCTAAGTACACAGTTACATAATTACATTGACGTATCGAATGCATGGGCCTGACGCAAAGGAGCGGGCTATACTATCGTCATTCCCGTAGCGTCTCTGGGCGGGAATGACGATGTGGTGGTCCATACCAGAAGGCGAACAAAACATAACGCTCACAATGATACGTCATCGAATTTATGAAATAGGCCACTAAGCTACTGTTCTTCTCTGCGGTTTTCTCCGCGATCTCTGCGCCTCTGCGGTGAATGCTTTTGACCTTTTGGTTGCTGCCGTAAGGTTGCGCTGCGGTCTCTGCGTCTCCGCGGTGAGTCTTTTTTCTCTTCACTCTTCACCCTTCACCCTTCACTCTTCACCGCCCTTCTCACGCTCTCCGCAACCGGGCGCGGCAGGCCGGCTTCCTCCAACTCTTCCACGGTGGCCTCCTGGAACGCTTCCACGCTGCCAAAATGCTGGAGGAGCATCTGCCTTCGTTTCGGCCCGACTCCCGGAATGGAATCGAGCGCCGAGGCGAGCAGGGCCGAGCGGTGCACGTTCTGGTAGTGCGATATGGCAAAACGGTGGGCCTCGTCGCGGATGCGCTGGAGCAGGTGAAGAATATCGGGGTAGCGGTGCAGAAAAAGAGGATTTTTGCGCCCGGGCAGATAGATTTTTTCGTAGAGGCCCCTCCCCTTCTCACCGACGTCGGCCTCGCGCTCCTTGGCGATCGAGGCCAGGGGCAGCCGCTCCGCATACCCGAGTTCTTCGAACAGGCGCACGATCCGGTTGAGCTGGCCCTTCCCGCCGTCGAGCAGGAGCAAATCGAGTCCGGATGCAAGTTCGGCGTCGTTTTTTACCAGCCGCTCGACCACTTCGGCCATCATCGCGGGATCGTCCGGCTCGGACTTCACCCGTATCCTGAAGCGCCTGTAGGAGTCCTTGTCCGCGCTGCCCCCATCGAAGACCACGACGGCGCCGACCGCATGCTGACCCTGGATGTTGGATATGTCCACGCAGGCGATCCGTGCGGGGGCGCGGGGCAGCTTCAGAAGCCTCTGGAGGCTCTCCACCAGGGCCATGTCGCGGCGCTGCCGGCGCCCGCGGCTGACGAACCGCTCGCGGGCGTTGCTCTGGGCCATATCCAGGAGGTGTTTTCGTTCCCCTCGCTTTACCGGCCAGATGCGGACCCGCCTGCCCTTCATCTCGGAGAGCCATTCCGTGAGCACCGCCTCGGATTCGAGTTCGACCGGCACCAGCACCTCGTCGGGGACCACGTTGCCCGCGTAGTAGTACTGTTGAATGAAGGCGGACAGGAGATCGCCGGGCTCCCCCTCGGCATCCCGGAGGTCGAACGCCTTTTGCCCCGAATGGACTCCCTGGCGAACGAAAAGGATGACCATCTCGGTGCGGCCCTCTTCCTGGAAGATGCCGAGAACGTCCTGGTCGAGAAAGCGGTCGGACACGATGTGCTGCTTTTCGAGGGTCGCCGCAACATTCCTTAGCCGGTCGCGGTAGAAGGCCGCCTGTTCGAATGCGAGCGCCTCGGAGGCCTCTTCCATCCTTTTTTGGAGCTGCCGCTGAAGGATGTCGGTCTTTCCCTGAAGGAACAGGACGATCTCCTCGACCATTTTCCCGTAATCCTCGGCGGAAATCTTGCCGGCGCACGCCCCGAGGCACTGGCCCATCGAGTAGTTGAGGCAGGGGCGCTGCCTGGGATGGAGCTTTCTCCCGCGGCACAGCCTCAGCGGGAAGAGCTGGTGGAGGTATTTGAGCGTCTCGCGCACCGCGTGCGCCGACGGATAGGGGCCGAAATAGAGCGCCCCGTCCCTGTGAAAACGCCGCACGATGTCAAGCCGGGGATAGGGCTCGCGCGGGTCGATGCGGATGGCTGGATAGTTCTTGTCGTCGCGGAAGATGACGTTGTAGCGCGGCCGGTATTTCTTGATGAGGCTCGCTTCAAGCAGCAGGGCGTCCTTTTCGCTCGGGGTAATGGCGTACTCGAGGTCCGCCGCCCGGCTGAGCATTATCCGGGTCCGCACCCCCACCCCCTCCCCCGCCCGGAAATAATTGGCGATGCGCTTCCTCAGGTCCCGCGCCTTCCCGACGTAGATCACGCCCTTGCCGGCATCCTTGAACATATAGACCCCGGGAAGATGCGGGAAAGCCGAGATTTTGCTTACGAGATATGCGAGGTCGGAATCCGGGGACGCTTCGGGCACGGGATCGCCATTTCCGGGTCCTCCATTCGCAGCCTCTGCAATGCCCATCTTTGTCTCTGTTTCCAATTTGAGCATACCCGGTTCCCGTATCTCTTTAAGATTCCGAATTCACACTCGATTCTGAATCGGCCCGCATTGCAATTTTACCATAGAAAACCTGACACGTCATACATTCTGAGCCGAAGAACACGTTGGGGTTTGACTCTAAGGGTACCCGGGAGGGTACGGTAATAAGAGAATCTAAATGCATCGCTACACAATCCGCTTGACAAAAAATACAGCAGAAGCTAAAGGTTTATATGGTTAAATGTCATAATTAATAAGGACTTAGGCTATGCAAATTCATAGGCAAAAGGCGTGCGTACCCGATGTCGCCGAGATCATGACGTTCAAATCGGGGAAATTCATCCTCAGCCGGAAGTGCGACGATGCCGAGATAAGGCTGGTCTTACTCGAAGCCTCTATCCTTTATGATGCGATTAAAGACCTTCCCATTCTCCCCAAATTCGCATCCAAGATAGACCAGGATCTTATTCGGAGGTCAATCCATGGGACTGCCGCAATAGAAGGCAATCCACTCGATGAGGAGCAAGTCGGGAAAATACTCTCAGAATCCGGCCAAACCGTTTCCACTGATAAAGCGGCAATAGAAATTCGGAACCTGAAGAAGGCCTACGGTGAGTTGATGGTTCGGAAAACGGACACCGGCGGACCACTGCACCTGTCGGAAAGCTACATCAGGGACGTTCACAAGACCATCACTTTCGGCATCGATCACCCGACGAATGAGCCGGGCGTCTACCGAAACCACAGGGTTGCAGTCGGCGACAGGGACCATGGCGGGAAATACGTACCGCCGAAGGCTCTAGTGGACATAAATCACATTATGAGCGGATTAATTGAATGGATCAACAATGAATCCAACTTGAACTCCCATCCTTTTATACGAGCCGCGATAGCGCATTACCACCTGGGAAAGATTCATCCTTTCGGGGATGGAAACGGCAGGACTGCCAGATTTGTCGAGGCGGCTATTTTAACATCTGCCGGATATAAATATATCCCGAAAGCACTTTCAAACTACTACTATAAAAATGAAGACGATTATTATATAGCGTTCAGGCAAGCCGAGAAGGATAGTAACGGTGACATAACTCCATTCGTGCACTTTGTTTTGAATGGGATTGTGGCCTCGCTCAGAGAGATGAAAGCAAAAATAACCGTCCAGATACGAATACTGGTTCTTAGAGATTACATACGCTTTCTCAAACTTTCAAAAGCTATTTCCCAAAGGCAATATGATTTATTAACTATACTTCTTGAAAGATTCGCTTCTTTTACGATTAAAGACTTATTTGCAGTGTCGCCGTTCAACGTTTTATACAGGAAAATAAGTGAGGATACCGCGCGCAGAGATTTAAAGCGGCTCAAAGAGCTTAAGCTCCTCAGCAAGGAGAATAACTCTTATCGGCTGAACCTGGAAGCTCTGGGCTGACCCGCCAGAAGCTCCGCCGGCTTCCTCTCCGAGCAGAAATGCTCAACACCCGGGCTCAAAAGTGGTAGACACACCGGGCGAATTTTGTTACATAAGCGGCACCATTGGATCGGGACGTGGCTCAGCCTGGTAGAGCGCTGCGTTCGGGACGCAGAGGTCGCTGGTTCGAATCCAGTCGTCCCGATCAAGAAAATCAAGAGGGGTTAGGCGAAATCGCTTAACCCCTTTTTGCATCCCGGGTGACGAAATGGGTGACATCTTCTCCGCGCCTGGGCTAATGAGCGCCGCATCAAGCCGGTCTGGCCGCGCGCGGGGACGTGCATTGAAACTTGGTCGGGCTCGGGGGTATACTTATGGACCGCCGGCGGGTCCCAGGGTATTCTGGGGAGAAGTGTGTCCTTCAAACTTCGCTTTGGACCCGCTGTCGACCATCCAAAGCATTACGCAGACCGAAGCGTGGGAAAAACATTATGCCCCCTGCCGGAGACGACAATTTCATCAGAGAATTTCAGCGCCGCAGGACTCGGATGCTCCGGCATTTCGCATGTTCGATGGTCCTGATAATTCTCGCCCTGGGGTTTCTTCAACTGTCCGACCTGGCCGCCCCCTTCCTCGCACTTGGGCTCAATCAGTGGCGCGCCCTTGCTGCTTCTCAATTCGCGGCGGCCATGGTTTTTGCGATAATCGGCTTCAACCAGTACCGGTGTCCATCCTGCGATGAACTCGTCAGGGGGCATGACATATATTATCTGGGAGTTGTGATCGATCCCGAGAAGTGTCCCCACTGCGGCAAACGTTTGAAGTGACCATTCACCACATCGGGGAGATCAAGTCCTTGCTTGCCATGATGCAGGCAAAGGACCGCTTCGCCACGCCCGCCACCCTTCCTGGATTCCCGCCTTCGCGGGAATGACGTTGTAATGTACATGACGTTGTGAGGTCCATTCCGTATATGTCCGGCTCCGGGAGATTCCGGCACGGAGCCGGTGGTTTCTCCACGATCGATTGAAGGCCGCCTGAAAGGCTTCCGCACGCGGAAGCTCGTTCTTCATACGTCGGCGCGCTCAAAGCACCGTCAAGCGGCTGTTGCCGGCTTTTCGCCATACTCCGCCCGGCCGGAGTTCGAGATCACCCCATGAATGATCCTGCTTAATTCCGAAATCCTGTACGGCTTCAAGACCACCCCCGAAAAACCATACCTGCCGTACTCGGACATTATCGGATCATTGGAGTAACCGCTTGAAACAATCGCCTTTACATGAGGATCGATTTCGATCAGCTTGCCTATGGCCTCTTTGCCGCCCATGCCGCCGGGTATCGTGAGATCCATGATGACAAGATCGATCGGGCTGCCGGCCTGTTTGCACTGCCCGTAGAGCCGCACCGCTTCGGACCCGTCCGCGGCCAATTCAACCTCGTAGTTGAGTTCTTTCAACGTGCATTGAAGCAGTTCTCTGATCGCTTCCTCGTCGTCCATCACGAGGACCCTTCCCCTGCCGGTCACCACCCGTGCTTCAGAGTGCCGCGTGGTCTGCAAAGGCCTGGAGGATGCGGGCAGGTGAATTTGGAAAGTCGTCCCGGCGCCGAGTTCGGATTGGACGGCTATATGGCCGCCGTGTTTCTTTACGATGGAGTAGGAACTGGCCAGCCCGAGGCCGTTTCCGGCGGCCTTTGTCGTAAAATAGGGGTCGAATACTTTGGACAGGTTCTCTTTGGGAATTCCCGCGCCCTGGTCCTGGATGGAGATTTTTATAAAATTTCCGGGCCCGATGGGTAGCTCGGCTGTCCTTGCGACGGCCCTGTTCGAAACGCCGAGCCGGATCTTCCCCCCGTTGGGCATGGCCTGCTGGGCGTTGATTACTATGTTGTTGATGACCTGGCTTATCTGGCCCACGTCGATCTCGGCGGGCCAGAGGTCTTTGGCCGCTTCGATCTCGCACTTGACGTTGGAGCCGCGTAGCGCGAATCGGCACGATTCCTCGATAACGCTCAGAATCGAGGCCGTTTCCTTGACCGGCGCGCCACCGCGAGAGAAAGTCAGGAGCTGGTGTATGAGGTCCTTTGCTCTCAGGCAGGCCTGTTCGGCTATGGCGAGTCTGTCCGTTGCCTGCTCTCTCGGGTCCATCTGAATTGCCGCAAGCGAAATATTCCCCATTATCGCGGTCAGTATATTGTTGAAATCGTGCGCGATGCCTCCCGCCAGCACCCCTATGGATTCCAGTTTCTGCACCTTTATCAGTTCTTCCTCCGTCTTCTTCTCATCGGTCAGGTCGCGCACCATCACGAGCAGGTGTTTCTCCTCTCCCAACTCGACGGATTTTGTCATAACCCGGGCCGGGAAAAGCTCGCCGGATTTTCGCCTGAACCGGAGTTCCGTCGCGTGCTCAGCGGGCCTGGGCTGACTTGCCGTGAGTGAGTGGCCCGCGGTTGTTCCCCCTGATACAAGACTTGCGATGTTTGTTTCCTGAAGCGCTTCCTTCGAGTAGCCCGTGATGGCTTCGGCAGCCTTGTTGCAATCGAGTATCCGCCCTTCCAGGGTCAGGACGAACACCGGTTCGGGGGCAAATTCGAAAAGCGCCCTGTACTTTTTCTGGTTTTCCAGCAGCGCGGACTCCGCGCCGCGCCGCATGGTAACTTCATTTTTTAGTTCCTCGTAGTTTTGGAAGAGCTGGGCCGTTTTTCTCCCGACCTGCCTGCGAAGCAAGAGGCTCATGCCGCTCAGCATACAAACAAGGACCAGGGCGCCCAGCAAAGACCAGGCAAGAATCCTGTGGGCCCTGAAATCGCCCTCCTTGCCGAGTATCCGGCTTATGAGCTGATGATAGTCCGATCCGAGGTCCTTTTTCATTGCGCCGAGATGGTAATCCAGGGCCGCAAGCAGGTCGCTGTTCGTGTTTTTGGGGGCGGCAAACCGCAGCTCGACCGGCGAGAAGAAAAACGAGGTTTTCTCGACAAAATGTGCTTGCTCGTGCAACACTCCGTACAGACGGTCGACTATGCCGATCTCGATCCACTTGTTTTCAAGCGCCTTGAGCAGCGACTTGTAGTCCTCGAACTCGACGAACTTGCAGTTTATATCAAAGCGCTTCAGCGTGGTCCGGATCTCCCGGCCGTACGGGTCGTCCCTGACCACTCCGACCGACCTCGAAGCCATATCGAACCAGGACTGAACATGGGACTTGTCGACGGCGTAGACTTGGGCCCAGGTGGATATTATCGTTTCATGGGTGAAATCGTAATAATTACTCATTTCCTTGGAATAGGTGAGTGCCGCGAGCAGGTCGATCTCACCGGAGTTGAGGCGCTGGAGGCATTCCGAGAGCGACCCAGGGACCAGCTCGACGGTCCATTTTTCTTTGGACGCCACCAGTCGCAACAGGGCGATGAACATTCCCTCGTCCTCCTCGCCTTCAGAGTGTACGTGCGAAAGGGGTTTGAAATCGAAAACGCCGACCTTAACCGTTTTCCCATGGGCGGGGGAAGCGACGGTAAAAATCAGCGCCACACCGACCAGCAAAATAGAGAATACTCGCATACATATTCAACCTTGAAGACCTTCCACATGCTGATTTTCAGAGGGGAATCGAGCCCTTACCTGTCCAGAACGGGTGGTCCGTTAAAACTGACGGACCGAAGCACCCCTTCCGCGGTTTGGACAGCCCGTTCCGGGAGCCGGGAGTAATGGAGTTGCTCGCTGTATTGCTGGCCTTCATGGATCATCCACCACAGGAAACGCGCAAGCGCTCTTGCGCCGTCCTGAGGCAGCCGGCCGTACGACTGGTCCTTGAACAGGATGATGTAGCTGAATCCGGCGATTGGATAGCCGTGGGAGGCCGGTGTATCGTTGATGAGCAGTCTCGAATCGGGAGGGATATCGACCTCGGCCGCGGCGGAGGCGGACTCCAGGGTGGGTTCGATGAAATTGCCCGAGCGGTTCTTTATGCGCGCCGCGGGCAGGTTTTCTTTTCTGGCGTAGGCTAGCTCGGTATAGCTGATGCTGCCGGGGATCTTTTTTACGAGGTCGACAATCCCGTGGTTTCCTTCGATGCCGATGCCCGTGGGCCACTTTACGACTTTGCCCGAACCGGCTTTTTCTTTCCACGATGGACTGACTTTGGACAGATAATCGGTAAAGATGAAAGTGGTGCCGCTGCCGTCCGAGCGGTGCACCACGGTGATGTCAAGCTGGGGAAGGATCACGGAGGGATTTACCTGAGCTATCTTCTTGTCCGACCACCTGGTGATCCGGCCCATAAAGATGTCCGCAAGCAACTCCGGGGTCAGCTTCAATCCGCTGATCGGCAACTGGTAAATAACCGCCACCGCTCCCACGCAAGTCGGCACGTGCAGGATTGCCGCCGGGGCGCGATTGAGCTCTTCGTCCGAGAGGAACGCATCGGTCCCGCCAAAATCCACTTCACGCTGGATCAACAGGGTTATGCCCGCCCCCGACCCAACGGGCTGGTAGCTTATACGGTCCCGGGTCTGGGGTTGGTAGAGCTCGATCCACCTGGAGTAGAGAGGGTAGGGAAAAGTGGCGCCCGCCCCGCGCAGGATCGCATCGGCCTCGGAGATCGTGGGGCAGGCGCATGCGAAAAGAATGAGACCTATCGAGAGCATTCTGGACATGACTTTTTCCTTCAGCTTTTGCGTCGAGCCGGCCCGGCCCTGTCTTTAACCGCCCGGTTTCCACCCTATTTCCCTCAGTGGCGCCACAGTCCCGTTCTCATGCGGCATCGAGCCGACGAGCCGTTTCCTGCGACCGTTTGCAGCGGATGCAAAGCAGGGTGGTGGGTTGCGCCCTCAGGCGCTCCAGGCCGATCAGGTCCGAGCACTCGGAGCAGATGCCAAACTCGCCGTCACGTATACGCTGTATCGCGGAGTGGATTTCCCGGATGAGCAGATGGTTGCGATACCTGATGGTATTGAGGATGTCACGGTCGCAGTATCTGGAAGCCATATCGGCCTCATCCATCGGGTCCCCGCGACTCTCATCCGCAAGCCTCGAAACCGGCCCGTACTGACCGGTAAGCAGCCCTATCAGCCGAGATTCCAAACCTCTCCTGAAATCTTCCAGTGTGCTTTTGTCCATCATGTTCTCCTTTTTGGGGCACAGAACGGCTATCTTTACAGAAGAGAATCGGGAAAGTTTGTTACGTGAGTATGTCGGATGTGTGGATATTTCGAGGAGTTAGTGAAATGTCGGGGCAAGTCGTCAACCATCCGGCAGTGGCCGGGGAGTGTGGGAACTCCAGGCGTTTGCGGGACCTGGCGAGGCGCCCGGCAAAACTGTAACAAGCCGGTCATCGTTTTGTCACTTTTCCGTGCTATAAAGGGCCTTGCCCTGAGCAAGCAGCAAGGGCTGACTTCACTGGAGATTAAAGCCCATGAAGAGAAAAGTTCTATTCATCTGCGTTCACAATTCCGCTCGCAGCCAGATGGCCGAGGCCTTTTTGAACAGACTCGGAGGAGACGGATTCGAGGCAACCAGCGCCGGTCTCGAACCCACCGCCATCAATCCCGAAGTTGTGGAAGTGATGCGGGAGATCGGCTACGACATCTCCGGGAACGAGGCTAAGTCGGTATTCAACCTCTACCGGCAGGGACGGCTCTACGAGTATGTCATCACGGTGTGCAGGGAGTCGGTTGAAAGCAAATGCCCGATTTTTCCCGGGATAGTGAAACGGCTGAAGTGGGAATTCGACGACCCCGCCCAGGTTCAGGGGACGCCCGTGGAAAGGCTTGCCGGGGTGAGAAAGATTCGAGACCTGATCAAAGCCAGGGTGGAAGAGTGGCTAAAGGAGACCGGCCGGCCGTGAACCCCGTCGGCCGATGCTGTTGCTTTAAGCGTTAACGTACCCTGTTTTGTCA